>NZ_JAESIH010000079.1 GCF_016756745.1 Aminivibrio sp. | reverse complement strand
CCTGCGGATTTAGGGGAAAAGTTGGACATTGACAGAATGAGGAATTCTGTTTATAATATTTAAGCTGACTGGCGCCGGCAGCAAAAAGTGAACACATCTAGGAGGAACAAATTTGACAACCCAGGGAACAGTTAAGTGGTTCAATGCGACAAAGGGCTACGGATTTCTCACCAGCGACGACGGAAGGGACGTTTTCGTCCATTATAGTGCCATCCAGGGTGACGGATTCAAGACTCTTGACGAAGGTCAGCGGGTATCTTTCCAGATCACCCAGGGATCCAAGGGAGATCAGGCTGCTGACGTTGTAAAGATCTAGCCTTTTTTTAAAAGAGCAGACCTATGAGGCAGCGGTTAATTCCGCTGCCTTTTTCTTGTTTTCGGTTCATTGACGGTTTTTTGCTGGTCCTGAATCAGCAGGCTTTTCAGGCAGAGGGAGTGTCGCCGGGCATACGGCGGATTCATCCTCCTCAGGGCGAAGAGATCTCGCTCCGCGCTCTTTGCTGATGAATCCTCTGGAGAGAGCACCTGAGGGGAGAGAAACCGACACGGTTGTCGGTTTTACAGGCAGGCAGCCGGCGAACGCGGGGAGCAGCGGGACTTGCCCGGGCAGTTGTCACGAACGACAATCTGCACCCCCCGCCCAAGGGGTCCCAGGTGACGCTCCCGATACCTGCGGATTTCGGAAAATTTCCGTTTTTTGCATTCGCTCCTTTTTCCGTGTAGAATACTTTCCGCATGTTTTTTCTCTTTGAAAAAGAGATGGATCATAAATGCAGAACGACTTGACATCACAACAGTACGAATCTGTACTGAAAGGGGTTGCGACAGTATGAGATCCGAGATGCTTTCCCAAGAAAAAAATGTTCTCTCAATCAAGGTGGAGTTCGAACCGGAGGAATTCGCCAAAAACGTTGATAAGACAGTTAAAGAAATTGCGTCCAAAGTGAACATTCCTGGATTCAGAAAAGGGCATGCCCCCAGAAAAGTTCTTGAGATGCGGTTCGGTAAGACGGCCATATTCGCAGAGGCTTTTGAGGCTATGCTCCCCGACGCCATAGAGGAAATTGTGAAGGACTATGAACTGGACCTTATCGACGAGCCGTCCGTGAAGATCGAGAAAATGGAGGAGGGCAGCCCTGTGGAGGTGGTGCTCACCTTCGAAGTGTCCCCGGAGATAACCCTTCCCCCGCTTGAGGATATTTCGGTGGAAAGAGCGGTTGCCGATGTCTCTGACGAGACGCTCGAAGGGACTATCCAGGAGATTCTGAAACAGAATTCCACTCTTGTCCCGGTGGAGGGACGTCCTATTTCAGGTACCGACACGGTCGCTATAGAATACTTCACCATCCTTTTGGGAGAAAACGGAGAAGAGGAGAGGCACGGACCGGACACGACTACCCTGGACCTCTCCCAGCCCTCCGTGAGGACAGAGATCAAGGATGCCCTTCTCGGTAAGGAAACGGGCGCCCAAGCGGAAGCGGAAGTGATGGTCGAGGAGGATTATCCAGAGAAAAATCTCGCGGGTAAAACCCTCCGCTACGAAATGACCGTCACCGAAGTGAAGGAACGGGTGCTCCCCGATCTCACGCCGGAATTTTTCCACAAGATTCTCCAGAAGGAATGCGCCTCGGAAGACGAGTTCCGCGAAGAGATAAGAAAGATAATTCACGAGAGTATGCAGGCCGAAAACCAGTCCATGGCTGAATACGATGCCGTGGAGCTGATTTCCGGAAAGGCGGATCTCGAGGTTCCTGAGACACTGATTTCCAGGCAGGTCGAGGTCATGAAGAAGGAAGAGGAGGAGCGTATTCAGCACGATAGAAACATCTCCATGGACGAGTACCTTAAGGAGACCGGAACCACAAAAGAGGAGTACGAGGAGAAAATTCGGAAGCAGGCGGAGACCATTGTCCGCCGGTCTCTCGTTCTCGACAAAATAGCCGAAGATCTGAAGGTCTCCGTGGAAAAGGAAGACTTCGAAGCTGAAATGGAGTTACTGGCCTCGACCTACAAAATTGACGCCGACCGGCTTGTCAAGAGTCTCTTCAAAGACGAAAAGCGCCTTATAGAAGTGGCGAACAGGATCAAGTACAAAAAGACCGTGAAAGCCATCATGGAGGCGGTCCGGGTTACCGATGCGGCAGCACCGCAGACGGAAGAGCATAATAAGAACGGCTGATTCCGGAAGGAGGAACCCAGCATGCTGATACCATATGTGGTCGAGCAGACCGGCCGGGGAGAACGGACCTATGATATTTACAGCCGGCTCCTCAAGGACAGGATTATCTTTCTCGGTGAAGGAATAGACGAACACACGGGAAACATCGTGGTTGCCCAGCTCCTCTTTTTGGAAAGCGAAGATCCGGAAAAGGACATCCACCTGTATATCAACAGTCCCGGAGGATATGTCACCTCGGGGCTGGCAATTTACGATACGATGCAGTACATTAAATGCCCCGTATCCACTATCTGCATAGGCCAGGCATCGAGCATGGCCGCCGTCCTCCTGGCGGGAGGCGCTCCGGGGAAAAGGCTTGCTCTCCCGAATGCCAGGGTCATGATTCACCAGCCCCTTGGAGGTGCTCAAGGCCAGGCAACGGAAGTCGAAATTCACGCACGGGAAATACTGAAGCTCCGCGACCGCTTGAATGATATACTTGTTCAGCATACCGGGCAGACAAAGAAAAAGATCGCGGCCGACACGGAGAGAGACTTTTTCATGTCTCCCGATGAGGCCCAGAAGTACGGGATCATAGATAAAGTCATCCATTCGAGGTAGCCATTGCTCCTCGCAACGAAGCCTTTTCGATAAGACTTCAAGGGAGCCCGCGAGGTGCTCCCTTGTTGCTGTATCTTCGGAAGGCTCAAGGGAGGGAGAGTTTCGTGTTCAAATTTGACAATAAAGGAAATGGAAGAGGAAAGGGCGAAAATTCCAGGTGTTCTTTCTGCGGAAAGGGGCAGGATGAGGTCCAGAAACTCATAGCCGGCCCCGGCGTCTATATTTGCGATGAATGCGTCCACCTCTGCAATCTCATTCTCAATGAAGAAGCGGAAGAGCCGGCCGGTGGGGGCGATCACTTCGTTCCCATGGCCGAAGCCCCGAAGCCGAGAGAGATAAAGGCCTTCCTCGATCAGTATGTCATCGGTCAGGAGTGGGCCAAAAAGAGCGTTTCGGTTGCGGTCTACAACCATTTCAAGCGCATCAGCAACAACCTCGGGAAGGATGCCGATGTGGAGCTCCAGAAAAGCAACGTGCTGCTTCTCGGACCCACCGGATGCGGCAAAACCCTCATCGCGCAGACTCTGGCGAAAAAACTCAATGTTCCCTTTGCTATAGCCGACGCCACCACCCTTACTGAGGCCGGGTATGTGGGCGAGGACGTGGAGAATATACTCGTAAAGCTTCTCCAGGCCGCCGATTATGATGTGAAGGCAGCCCAGCGGGGAATAATCTATATCGACGAAATTGACAAGCTGTCGAGGAAATCAGAGTCCGCATCCATCACCCGGGATGTTTCCGGGGAAGGGGTCCAGCAGGCACTGCTGAAGATTCTTGAGGGAACCGTTTCCAACGTTCCTCCCAAGGGCGGCCGCAAGCACCCGTACCAGGATTTCATCCAGATCGACACGTCGAACATCCTCTTTATCTGCGGAGGAGCCTTCGACGGCGTGGAAGATATCATCGGCCGCAGGGTGAACAGGAAGCACATAGGTTTCGGCGGCGACATCATGGGGAAACACGACGCCCGGAGATACGAGATCATGAAGCAGATACAGCCGGAAGACCTCATGACCTACGGATTCATTCCCGAGCTTGTCGGCCGCCTTCCGGTGCTCGTGCCGCTTGAAGAGCTGGACGCCGACGCATTGGTCCGGATTCTTTCCGAGCCGAAGAACGCCCTCCTCCGGCAGTACCAGAAGACCTTTTCTATGGAGGGGGTCTCCCTGGAGTTCACCGACGAGGCGGTCCGGAGTATAGCCATGAAGGCGAACGAGAAGAATACGGGAGCCAGAGGGCTTCGCTCCATTCTCGAAAACCTCATGATGGAGCTGATGTATGATATTCCTTCCAGGAGCATGGAAGTCCGGAAGGTTATCGTTACAAAAGAGGCTGTAGAGGGGCTTCAGGATCCCATCCTTGAAGGAAAGAGCTCCAAGGAGGTCGCCTGACCCATGGAGAGTCCGCGCCGCTGCTACGTCCTCCCCATACGGGACATCGTGGTCTTCCCCGGGATCATAGCCCCTCTTTTTGTCGGGCGCCCGAGGTCCCTGAAGGCCATCGAGATGGCCATGCTCCAGGACAGAAATATCCTCGTGGTAGCCCAGAAGGATATGCAGATTGACGACCCCAGGGTGGAGGATCTCTATACCGTGGGCACCCTCTGTACCATTCTGCAGATGGTCCGTATTCCCGATGGGACGACGAAAGTACTCATCGAGGGTGTCGAAAGGGTCAGGGTTGAATCCTTCAGCAGGGGCAAGGAGGCTCTTGAGGCCGATGTGGTTCCCCTTCCCTGGGAAGAGAGCCTATCTCCGAACCTCGAAGCATTGAAGAGGAGCGTCCTCGAACAGTTTGAGAAGTATGTGACCCTCCACCCGAGAATTCCGGCGGAGGTCCTCGTCACGGTGATGAACGTCGACGATCCGAGGCAAATTTCTGACCTGGTCAGCTCGCACCTGTCCATCAAGGTGGACCAGAAGCAGCGCCTGCTGGAAATGGTGGATCCCGAGAAAAGCCTTAAGTTCATCCTGAAGCTCCTTCTCGAGGAGATTGACATCCTCCAGCTGGAGCATGACATTCAGGACAAGGTCCGCCAGGAGGTGGAGCGGGGACACAAGGAATACTACCTCAGAGAACAGCTGAAGATCATCCAGGACGAGCTAGGCCAGAACGAGACGCCGTCGGAAATCGAGGAGCTCCGGGGGAAGATAGAAGAGGCAGACATGCCCGAGGTACCAAGGAACAAGGCGCTCCACGAGCTCGACCGGCTCTCGAAAATGCCGGTAATGTCCGCTGAAGCCACTGTGGTCAGAACTTACATTGACTGGCTTGTGGCCCTTCCGTGGAACAAATTCTCTCCTGACAATCTGGATATTCTCAGGGCGGAAAAGATCCTGGAAGAAGACCATTACGGCCTGGAGAAGGTCAAGGAACGGATTCTCGAATTCCTGGCGGTGCGCAAACTCGCTTCAGGCAAGATGAAAGGGCAGGTGCTCTGTTTCGTCGGCCCTCCTGGGGTGGGGAAAACCTCCCTCGGAAAATCCATAGCCCGGGCTCTTGAACGAAAGTTCGTCAGCATGTCCCTTGGCGGCATGAGGGACGAGGCCGAGATACGGGGGCACCGCAGAACCTACGTCGGCGCCATGCCGGGGCGGATCATACAGAAAATACGGCAGGCCGGGGTAAGGAACCCGGTGCTGCTCATGGACGAGATCGACAAGATGGGGCAAGACTTCAGGGGAGATCCGTCCGCAGCCCTGCTCGAGGTTCTGGATCCGGAACAGAACAGCTCTTTCACCGATCATTTCATGGAGGTACCCGTAGACCTCAGCGACGTGATCTTCATCACCACCGCCAACGTGACTCATTCCATTCCCCGTCCCCTGCTTGACAGGATGGAAGTCATCAAAATCCCGGGGTACGTGTGGCAGGAAAAAATCAGGATCGCGAAGAGACACCTGTTTCCCCGCATTCTTACGGAACACGGTCTGTCGCCGAAGCAGGTGAAAGTGACCCCGAAGGGCTTGGAACAGCTGATAAGCGAATACACCAGGGAAGCGGGCGTCAGGGGTCTGGAAAGAGAACTCTCCACCATCTGCAGGAAAATCGCCAGGAAACTGGTTGAAAAGGGAGAGGAATTCGAAGGTTCCGTGACTGTGGGCCCCAGGGAGCTGAAAGAATACCTTGGCCCCCCCAGGCTGTATGATCTCCGGCTTCCGAAAAAAAAGGAGATCGGTACCGCTGTCGGCCTGGCGTGGACCGAGACGGGGGGAGATGTGCTCGTCATCGAGGCGGTCACTATGAAAGGGAAGGGCGACGTCACCCTGACGGGCAACCTTGGTTCGGTGATGCAGGAATCCGCCCAGACGGCCCTCGGTTTTCTCCGTGCGAACGCTGAAGAATTCGGCATCGGCGACGTGGACTGGAAGACGATCGATGTTCACCTTCATGTCCCCGAGGGCGCCATACCCAAGGACGGTCCTTCGGCAGGTATCACCATGGCTCTTGCCATGCTCTCCGCCGTTCGGAAGAGCCCGGTTTTGCCGGGAATCGCCATGACGGGGGAAATTTCCCTTCAGGGAAAGGTTCTCCCGGTGGGGGGGATACGGGACAAGATTCTGGCGGCAAAGCGACAGGGTATCAGGAACATTATCCTTCCCGCCGCCAACAGGCCCGATGTGGAAGAGATCCCGGAATGGTCCAGAGAAGGGCTTTCGTTCAGATACGTCGAACGGGTGGCGGAGGTGTTTGACTTCGCCCTCGAGAGAGCGAAAGAGAAATGACGGGACACTGGAAGGTCCGCCTCGAAGCAACGGCATTTCGGGCGGACCAGTTCCCTCTTCAGGACGTTCCCGAAATAGCCGTGGCGGGCAGGTCGAACGTGGGCAAGTCAAGCCTTGTGAACAAACTTCTCGGAAGCCGCTTGGCCCACGTGGGCGCAACGCCGGGGAAGACGAGGAGCATCAACTTTTTCGCCGTGGAAAGTTCCGTCGGTCCCTTTAGGCTGGTTGACCTTCCCGGCTACGGGTACGCGTCCAGGAGCAAGGGAGAGCGAAACCAATGGTCGGCCCTCATTGACAGCTACGTTTCAAACAGGGCCTCGCTGGAGCTCGTGCTTCACCTCGCCGATTTCAGGCACGGGCTGCTCGCCAACGATACTGCCCTCCAGGACTGGCTTTCCCACCTGGAACTGCCCCTGCTTGTAGTTTTTACCAAAGGGGATAAAATTTCAAAGGGTGCCAGAAGAGGCACGCTCCAGAAATATATCCGTGACGGCCTGAAGTCGGTGGATGTACCGATCATCACGTCGGCGGAAAAGGGAGACGGCATTCAGGATCTGAGGCTCTTCCTCGAGGGCTACCTCGCTTCGGGGGAACAGCAGCCGTCACCTGCGGGATCACCGGAAGAGTAAATCTACGCAACGGAGGGAGTTTCGTCATGTCTGATATCCTGGAAAAAATGGCCAAAACGTATGATCCCAAACCCATCGAGGATAAATGGTATGCCTCGTGGATGGAAAAAGGACTTTTCAAGGCCCGCCCCGGCGGCGACAAATCCAGGGCTTTTTCCATCGTCATTCCGCCTCCCAACGTGACCGGCTCTTTGCACATGGGACACGCCTTCAACCACACATTCCAGGATATTCTTTGCAGGTACAAGAGAATGAGGGGATACAACGTTCTCTGGCTTCCCGGTACGGACCACGCAGGAATTGCCACTCAGAACGTGGTGGAGCGGAGGATAGCAGGGGAAGGTAAATCCCGGCACGACCTCGGACGGGATGAATTTGTCCGGAGGGTCTGGGAGTGGAAGGAAGAGTTCGGCAGCCGCATCATCAACCAGATGAAGAAGCTCGGCAACTCCTGCGACTGGGACCGTGAGCGCTTTACCCTCGACGAGGGGCTCTCCCGGGCTGTCAGGACTGTCTTTGTCCGCCTGTACGACAAAGGTCTCATTTACAAGGGGAAATATATCATCAACTGGTGCTCCCGGTGTCATACCGCCCTCTCCGACATTGAGGTGGAGCACGAGGAGCACGGCGGGAAGTTGTACCATGTCCGGTATCCCTTCGTCGACGGAAACGGCTGGCTGATCGTCGCCACCACCCGTCCCGAAACCATCTGGGGAGACGTGGCCATAGCCGTTCACCCGAGATCGGAAAAGGCGGTCTTTGCCGGAAGGAAAGTCCGGGTGCCCCTCGGAGGCAGGGAAATTCCCGTGATCGAGGACATTATGGTAGATCCGGAGTTCGGCACCGGCTGCGTCAAGATAACGCCTGCCCACGATCCAAACGACTTCCTCGTCGGTCAGCGGCACAGCCTTGAGCAGGTGCAGGTGATCGATGAACATGGTTTCATGAATGAACTGGCCCCAGGGTATGAAGGGCTTTCCATAGAAGAGGCGAGAAAGAAGGCCGAGGATGACCTCCGGAACTCAGGACTACTGGAGAAGATCGAAGAGATGATCCATTCCGTGGGGCACTGTTACAGGTGCCGCACCGTGGTGGAGCCCTATCTCTCCGAGCAGTGGTTCGTGAAGGCCAAGCCGTTGGCTGAAGCCGGCGTCAGGGCCGTGGAGGAAGGCAGAATACGCTGGGTGCCTCAGCAGTGGGAAAAGGTTTATTACCAGTGGATGGAGAATATCCGCGACTGGTGCATTTCCCGGCAGCTCTGGTGGGGACACCGCATTCCGGCGTGGACCTGCGAAGACTGCGGCCATATCACGGTGTCGGAGAACGACCCGGCGGCCTGTGAAAAGTGCGGTTCGATGAAGATAGTCCAGGACGAGGATGTCCTCGATACCTGGTTCAGCAGCGCTCTCTGGCCGTTTTCGACCCTCGGGTGGCCCGACGAGACGGAAGACCTCGATTATTATTATCCCACATCCCTCATGGTTACGGGATTCGACATCATTTTCTTCTGGGTCGCCCGGATGATCATGATGGGCCTCGAGTTCATGGACGACGTGCCCTTCAGAGATGTGTACATCCATGCCCTTATCCGTGACGAGAAAGGTCAGAAGATGAGCAAGTCGAGCGGCAACGTTATTGATCCCCTCGACATGATTGATAAATACGGGGCCGACGCCCTCCGGATGACCCTTGCAGCCCTCACGGTTCAGGGGCGGGACATCCTCCTGAGCACCAGCAAGATCGAGACATACCGGTTATTCATGAACAAACTCTGGAATGCGTCGAGGTTCGCCCTGATGAATCTCGAGGACGGAGAGCGCCTTTCCGAGCTTGCGGCCGATTCCCCCCTGGCCCTCCACGACCGCTGGATTCTCGCCAGGACGAAGACCGTTTGCGGCGAAGTGTCCCGGCTCCTTGACAGCTTCGGAACGGGCGAAGCAGCCCGTCTCCTTTACGATTTTGTCTGGGGGGATCTGTGCGACTGGTATCTCGAGCTTTCAAAGCCTGCCCTCAGGGGCGACGAAGGCGACGGAAGACGGCAGGTTTCCCGCACCGTGATCTCCGGGGTTTTCCGGGATGTCCTTCTGCTTCTTCACCCCTTTATCCCCTTCGTGACCGAAGAACTCTGGGAGACCTTCGGTTTCGGCGGAGGCCTCATCGAACAGAATAACTGGCCCCGGTGGGAAGACAGGCCCGACTATCCGGGAACTGCTGAGAAGATGGGGCTTTTCCAAGACACGGTTCGTATCCTGAGAAACCTCAGGGCGGAATCCAGAATCGCACCGCAGGCATTTGCGAATCAGGCATTTGTGCAGACGGAAGAGAATTCCCTTCTTGCTGAAGTGCTCACTGAGAACAGAACACTCATGGAAAATCTCACGAAAATACGGAAGATCACTCTTCTTTCCCCGAAGGACGAAAAACCGGCCGGTTCTCTGTCGTCCCAGATGGAGGGCGGAGAGGTCAGCCTCGTGGTGGGGGATATTCTTGACATCCCTGCGGAAATTGAGCGACTGACCCAGGAGCTGGAAGGAGTGCGGAAAAATATCGAGGCCGGACGAAGAAAACTGGCCAACGAGGATTTTATCCGCAGGGCCCCGGTGGAAGTGGTGGAAAAGGAAAAAGGCAGGCTTGGGGAAAATGAAGCCCGCCTCTCCCGTATCGAAGAAAACATCTCAAGTCTGAGACGCTCCTGATACGGCCATGAACAGGAAAGCCCAGTCCTTCGAAGAACTGGAGACCGTTTTTGCTTCCCTCGCCAGTGCTGGAATCCGCCCGGGGCTCGACCGGATTTCCCGCTTGATGGAGAAGCTCGGAAATCCGGAGAAGGACTTCCCGGCAGTTCATATAGTGGGAACGAACGGAAAGGGCTCCACCGCCGCTTTTTCCGACTCCATCCTGAGGGAGGCCGGATACAGGACCGCTCTCTATACCAGTCCCCATTTAGAATCACCGGCTGAACGGCTTCTTATCGACGGCTCTCCCCTCACCATCTTGGAATGGGCCGAAGCTGCGGAGAGCATTGCTCAGGCGCTGGAGGAAGATGCTGTCCTGCGGTCCGATCCTCCCACCTTTTTCGAGCTTGTCACGGCGGCGGCGTTTTTACTCTGCTCAAGGAACCGGACGGAGATCGCCGTAGTCGAAGCCGGACTCGGCGGAAGGCTCGACGCGACGAACCTCCTGGGGAACGTCATTTTGACGTTCGTGACTTCCATTTCCATGGACCATATGGAATTCCTCGGCGACTCGCTTGAAAAGATCGCGGGAGAAAAGTTCGCGGTTATGCGGGAAGGAGTCCCCGCATTTTTCTCGGGCAGTCCCTCCGGACTTGTTTCTCTTTTCCTGGAAAGGGCCCGTGCCTCGAGCGCCCTTCCCCATGTTCTCACCGAAGAAGTCCGGTTGGAGGATGTCTCCGTCACGGCGGAGGGCACGGCCTTTTCACTCCTCTGCGGAGGCGGACGCTATCCGATACGAACGCCGCTGCGCGGTTCTTTCCAGGTTGAAAACTGTTCCCTGGCCGCTGCGGGGATGCTGGGCATATCGGGACGTTATCCCCGCATCACGGGAGAGGCGCTTCTTCGGGGAGCGGAGAAGGTCCGCTGGCCCGGAAGGTTTGAAATACTCAGGGCCGATCCCCCGTTAGTACTTGACGGAGGCCATAACCCTGACGGGATCATGAGGCTTGTCGAGAGTCTCCGGGCGATCTACGGCGAAAAAAAACCCACGGTCGTTTTCGCCTGCATGAAGGACAAAGATTTTCCCGCTGATCTTTCCCTGCTTTTGGGGTGTGCCGGCAGGCTGATCTGCACGTCCGTTCCTGGCAACCCGAGAGCGGCCGATCCTTGCACGCTGGCGCAGACTGCGAAAAGCGTCGGATGGAAAGAGGATGCCGTCGGGGTCTTTCCGGATCCCTTGGATGCCCTGAAAGCTGCAGAGCGAACAGGGCGGGGCACAGTCTGCTGCGGCAGCCTTTATTTCATCGGCTGGATGCGCCCCCTGATCTTTTCACGGAGAGAGGAGCTGCTTTTTTGAACGGGAACGGACACGGACCGGCATACGAAATAGAGGGTTCCGCTGTAAACGATTCCATCGTTTATCTGCCGCCCTGTGGTGAAAGCCGGTTCTCCATAAGGCTGTTCCTGAAGGGGACCGCCATGGACCAGGCTTCAGGGGAACCCGGCAGATCCAGGGAGCTTCTGATGGGGGCCTTTCCCCGGAAGGGCCCCCTAGTAGCCCCCAGGCAGGTTCACGGAACGGATGTCATCGCAGCTTCCGCCGGGGCAGCCCTTCCGGCCCGGCCCAGCGGGGACGGAGTCCTTCTCGACCGGTGCGGCATCGAGGCTTCTCTCCGGTTTGCCGACTGTTTTCCCGTGGTTATCGCCTCCCTTTCCCCTTCTCCCCGGATCATCCTCCTTCATTCCGGATTCAAAGGTACCGTTCTGAATATAGCGGGCAGGGCCGCCCGGTCACTTCTGGGGAAGATGGGAGCCGATCCTTCAAGAACCTGGGCCTGGATCGGCCCGGGAATCGGGAAGAATCATTATTTCAGGAAAAAGGACGAGCCCTGGACACGGCGGGGCATTGAATCTTTTTCCCGGCACAACATGTCGGGAGACGGGGATGGCGTCTTTTTCGACCTGGGAGGTGAAATCCGAAAACAGCTCGGGGATGCCGGAATAGAGGACGAAAAGATCTGCTCCGTCCCCCTGTGCACGTACAGGGATAATGATGTATGCTACTCATACAGAAGAGGCGACAGGGAAAACAGGCTTTTCCTCCTTGCCTGGATAGAATGATTTTTTTCTCACGCCACTTTTGATGCTTCCCCCGTGAGAATAGTGTACGGGGAAAGTACTTTCCAAGCCTCTAAAGGAGTTGATCCGTTCATGGACCTGAAACGGCTGGGTGTCATCGGGGTTGGGCATCTCGGACAGCACCATGCCAGGGTATACACCGAACTCCTCGGGACGCAGCTCGTAGGAGTAGTTGACCAGAACGAAAGCAGGGCAGCCGCCATAGGAGACAACCTGGGCGTTCCATGGTTTACAGATATGGATGAGTTCATCGCCCGGGCAAGGCCTGACGCCGTCAGCGTGGTGGTTCCTACGAGCCTGCACTTCGAGATAGCGAAAAAAGCGCTGAGCAACGGGATTCACGTTCTTATCGAGAAACCGGTGACGACCACGGTGAGTGAGGCTGAGAGTCTGCTTCGCATTGCGGCCGACTCCGATCTCGTCCTTCAGGTGGGGCATATCGAGAGGTTCAACAGCGCCGTCCAGTATATCTCGAAAATTGTCCACGACCCCCTCTTTCTTCAGTCCCGGAGACTCGGTCCCTTCTCTCCCCGCATTAGTGACGTGGGAGTCGTTCTGGACCTGATGATCCACGATATCGACATCATCCTCTCCCTCGTCCGTTCGGATATTACAACCATTTCCGCCGCCGGCAGGTGCATACGGTCCGATCATGAGGACATCGCCTCTGCCCAGATCTCCTTCGAAAACGGCGCCATGGCTCACATCCTTGTAAGCCGGGTTTCGGAGAGACGGCTGCGGCAGCTCGAAATCATGGAGCCTGAGAGGTACGTGACCATCGACTATGAAACCCAGGACGTATCCATCAACCGGTGCGTCCGACAGAACAACAGCAGCCTCGTGGAGGTTATCGAACATCCCGTCTTTCCGAAGAGCGAACCTCTGAAACTGGAGCTGCAGCATTTCGTGACCTGCGTCCGGGAGGGAAAACAGCCCCTGGTGGGGATCACGGACGGCAAGCGTGCCCTTGAGGTTGCCGTATCTGTGCTGAAACAAATCCACATCAACGATGAAACTGCCGGCTCCAGAGAAGAAGCGGAAGTTTCATGAGTCCCTTTCTTCCGTTTCGGTGACCGAATTTTACTGGAAAAATGGTATAGTAGATACCCTGGGTGGAGAATCCAGGGTATCTTTTTGTGAGAGGCCTATTTTTTTCTTTTTTCTCTCCAGGCGTTGCATGAAAAAAGTTTTTTTTAAGTGGCGTTCCGTTTTTTTATGGGGTATCCTAATTTTTATTATCCGAAGCTGAAAGTTGTGTGAAGAATGCCTATAGTTAATGTTCAAGCGCTCGTAGCCCTCGGGATGTTCCTGGCGTCCCTGTTCATTGCCCGTATTGTTGTCCGCATCCGAAGCGGCTCCCTGCCAGGCGGAGAGATGTGGGTACTGTACCTGAGGATGCTTCTCGGCTTTCTTTTGGCAGGAGCAGTCACGCTCGCTTTTTATTCTTTTGCGGGCATTGATGTCATTTCAAAACATTTTTGAGGATGTTCCCGTAACCCGAGAGGAGGAGTACAGCCGATGGAACGGGATTTTAAAGGGTTTTGGCCCATGACGTTTTTTTTTCTCTGTCTCTTTTTTTTCTTCAAGGCGGCAGTGCCGGAGGCTGCGGTTCTTCCCCCGGCAAACAGGGAAGAGGCGGAGAAGTTTTTCGGCAGCGCCTACGGCAAGTACTGTACACGGGATTATTACGGGGCTCCCTAAATCCGCACCCTAAAAAATAAAAAACCTCTCTGGACTGTTCGGAGAACAGTGGTAAGGTAGTGTTTACGAAGGCACAACCCTTCACCAGAGAGGTGCAATCATTATGACTGAAAAGGCGAAG
>NZ_JAESIH010000078.1:2071-15061 GCF_016756745.1 Aminivibrio sp. | reverse complement strand
CTGGCGAGAGCTTCGCCGACCAGGAATGCGGAAGCCTCTTCCACGGCGTGGCGGGCAGGAGCCGGCATCACGAAGCGGAGACCTCCTCAAGGATGATTTCCGCCGCCCGGACAGCCTGCTCCCGGGTCACGTCGATATGGGTGACAAGCCTGATACGACCATCGGCGGCTCCGTTAAAAAGGACACCCCTGGCGGCGCAGCGTTCATGGAGATCATGCCCTGCCTTTTCCGGAACATGGAAATAGACCATGTTGGTGGGCATGGGGTTCTTCTCCACTTCCAGCCCTCCCGCTGAGAGCATTGAAGCCAGCATGGCCGCATTCCCGTGGTCTTCCGAGAGACGCACGACGTTGTTTTCAAGAGCATAGAGCCCGGCGGCGGCGATAATGCCTGCCTGGCGAAGCCCTCCGCCGACCTTTTTCCTCCAGTGGCGGGCCCTGTCTATGAAGTCGGCGCTTCCGCAGAGCATGCTGCCGATGGGAGCGCCAAGGCCCTTGGAGAGACAGAACTGGATGGAGTCCACCAGGGCTGTGTATTCCTTGACATCGCATTTCCATGCCGCAGCGGCATTGAAGATCCGGGCGCCGTCGATGTGAACCGAGAGGCCGTTCTTCCTTGCGGCATCGGTGGTTTTCTTCATCTGTGCCGGTGAAAGGGCGAGTCCTCCGCATTTATTGTGGGTATTTTCCAGGCAAAGGAGCTTCGCGGGAGCAAAATGGACATTTACGGGCCGGCAGTTGCGCTCGATTTCTGAAGGAGGGATCAGGCCTGAGGAATCGTCGGCGGTGAGAGGTACAACTCCTCCGAGAGCGGCGAGGCCGCCTCCCTCGTAATAATAGATGTGGCTGTTGATGCCGAGGATGGCTCCGTCACCCCGTCCGCAGTGGGTGAGCACCGCCACGAGGTTGCCCATGGTACCGGAGGGAAGGAAAAGGGCATTCTCCTTGCCGGTCATGGCCGCCGCCTTTTCCTGAAGGCGGTTTACCGTGGGATCCTCGCAGTAGACATCATCCCCCACTTCCGCATCGCACATGGCCTGGCGCATCGCTTTCGACGGACGGGTAACCGTGTCGCTCTTCAGATCTATCGGGAACATAGCAAATTCCTCCTTGAAATACGGTGTCGGTTCGTTTCATCAGGATATGATAACATCAAAAAAGCGATTTCTGGAGGGCAATTCACTCCGGAAATCGCTTTTTCTCCTGCAAATTCCAAGTCTTTTCGGCGGAATTCTACAATGTTACGCCCAGGCGCGCCCAGGGGAGCAGATCCTCCGGAACGGCGATGCCCATGGCCGCAGAAAGGGAGGAACTCCCATGGTAGTCGCTTCCCGCAGTGGGAAAAAGCCCCAGCCCGGAAGCGATGGAGAGGTACTGAAAAATCTGCTCTGCAGAATGTTTGGCCGAGATGCATTCCATGCCCCAGAGCCCCCATTCCTTGAGCTTTCCGGCGACGAGACGGATTTCCGCATAGTTGTCCGCAGTCTGGACCGGGTGGGCCAGAACCGCAACTCCTCCGGTCTCACGAATGAGGGAAATGCATTCTTCGGGGGAAAGACGTTCACGTTGGGCGTATGCGGGCCCCGAATTTCCGAGGTACCTGGAAAAGGCCGACGCCACGTCCTGCACATACCCCTTTCTCACCATGACCTTCGCCATGTGGGGCCTGGCCACAACATCCCCCGCAGCTTCCGCTTCCACCTCCTCGAGGGTGATATCAAAGCCGAGTTTGCGGAGGTTTCGGCACATTTCCTCGTTTCTCCAGTCCCGGGCTTTCCGTACAGATTCAAGTGTCACCGCAAGGCGGGGATGGGTGTAATCCAGCCTGTAGCCGAGGATGTGCATGGTTGTGGGATAATCGGCGGAAAGCTCAACCCCCGGCACGGCCCTGACATTGAGCCGGGAACAGGCGGCCATAAAAGAAGGAAGTCCCGCCGTTGTGTCATGGTCGGTGAGGCTCATCACGGAAATACCCCGCTTCTTTCCCTGGGCGGCAAGCTGTTCCGGAGTCAGGGATCCGTCAGAAAACGTGCTGTGGAGATGAAGGTCGACAAGGATCATCCAGGATCGTCAGCTTCCGGAGGCCTCTTCATTGAAAATGGAATCGATCTCAAACAGAACGGCGAGATCGAGAAGGACGATGAGGCGCCCGTCTTCGTGCTTTGCCACGCCGAGAATGTATTTCCTGTCCATGGACGTGTTGATCTGGGCGGCGGATTCGATCCGGGCATCGTAAATGGTGCATACCTCCCGGACTGAATCAACGATGATGCCGAAAAGAATCTCGTTCCACGATACGACCACAATACGGGCCTCGTCGGTGAGCTCTTTCTGCGCCATGCCGATTTTCAGTCCCATGTCGAAAACGGGGACGATGGAACCCCTGAGGTTGATAACCCCGCGGATGTAACCGGGAGAATTGGGAACCCTGGTAATGAAGGCAGGAACCCGCACGATCTCCCGGACGTAATTCACGTCGAGGCCGAAGGCCTCGTCCCGGAGGGAGAAAACCAGGGTGATATGCTCACTTCCCCTGCTTTCCAGGTCTTTCTGCTGCATATTTCCGTCTTTTTTCAGCGTTTCCATCCGTTTTTTACCTCCCGGTGATTCTGAGTGAAAAGAGCCGATTAAATCCATGGCTCACTGTGCAGAGTCTCCCCGTTTTCCAGGACGAAGATCCTGATGCCTGTGCTGTCAAGAACTGCGGCACTTTCCGGGTCCCGCCCCTTGGGCATGGAAGCCGAACCGGGGTTGAGGAAGATTGTACCTTCCTCCCGTACAATTGACGAAACGTGGGTGTGGCCGTAGATAACAAGATCCGCTCTGCAGCGGAGACCTAACGCTCTCAGGGGCTGAAAGGGCGCTCCGTGCCCAAGGAGGATGAGTCTTGAATTCCACCAAACCGTAGCATACGGAGCCATTACCGGCCAGCCGAGAAGGGCTTCGTCACCGGGGCGGTCACTGTTTCCCCGTGAAATTATAACAGGAAAGGGAGCGTCCCGAATCATCTCATCAAGCCCGGTGGCGATTTCCGCCAGTACATCTCCGCAGTGGAGAACTCCATCAACGGAACCCCACCGGATCAGGGCGTTACGCCAGGATTCTTCATGACCGTGAGTATCCGAAATGACGCCAAGCCTTCCGTTCATTCTCCTCGGCCCCCCCTCATCAGCAGGCAAAAAAACTCTCACTCCAGATCCGTCCCGCTCCGTACACCCCTCCGCCCGATTCGAACACACCATACACCCGGGTATCAAAGACGAATCTTCGCTTTACCCAGGCTTCACGGCTTTTTCTTCCATGCGCAACTCAATTTGACAGCATTTTTCTTGAATTCTTCATCATATTCGGCACGTATCCCAGACATTCCCAAGGTCTCCCTTCTTCGTGCAGGACTCCCTTAGCTTTCTGTCCGACATTTTAACGTGCTCTCCAAAGACTTTTTTGGAAAAACGTACCTGCGTATTTGGGATCTCCCTTTTCGCTGTTCCAGGAAGGGAGGCTGAGATACAATACCGGTACGCAGACCGTGATTTTCCGTGTTGTATTGTACCATTTCCCCCTTTCGGGGAGGAAACGAAACGTATCCCCTTGACTGAAAGGAAGCGACGGCATGAACGAACATGACATTTTCGAAGAAATGAAGAAACTCCTGGACTCAGAGGGGCTTGTAACGGCCCGGCTGGTGGAATCCGTTACGAGGACATCCCAGTTGTCCGCCTCCACCGTTCCGGAAATCCAGGATCTTTTCCGGCAGTGGCTCTCCCTTGTGGGCCGGGAAGTCAAGCGAATGGCCGAACCGGGAAAAGATTTTTCCGTATCGGAGGCCGCCGGAACCATCGGTATCTCACCATCCTCCCTGCTCTCTCTTCTCCTCTTCCTCCACAGGACGGGGGAGATTTCAGTTGAATCGGTCCGCATAGGGCGTGGAACGCAAAATAACGAGGATATCTGCGACTGTCTCCGCGCAAAGGATTGACGGTGCTTGATGGCAACCGATATCGAACTGCTTTCGCGAAAGGCAGGCAGGCAGGCGGCCCTCGCCGAGGCGGGCCTGGCGGACCTGCCGCCGGAGAGCGAGCTGGCGGGAAAGATCGAATGGACCCGCCTGCGCCCCCTGCTCTCCGGCGATGAAGTCAGGGAGATGTGCAAAGAGGCTGTCAGGCGGGGATACCGCGGAATCTGCCTCCCCCTTCCCTGGTCCGCCCATGCCGCTTCCCTTCTTGCTGCTGAACCGGTCAGCGTATCCACGACCGTTGCCTATCCGCTCGGGACCTGCACCGAGGAAGGGAAAGTACTGGAAACCAGGGCCGCCCGGTCGGGGGAAAACGTGGATATTAACGTAGTGCTGCCGGTCTACAGGCTGGCGAGCGGAGACAAGGCCGGGCTCAGGTCTGAAATGGAAAAAATACGAGAAGCCTCTGAAGGGGCCGTCCTTTCATTTTACGTCGAGACGCCGCTGCTGGACGATGAAGGGATCATAACAGCCGTCCGGTCGGCGGAGATGGCCCGGGCGGACCGTGTCATCGGAGGAACGGGGGCTTTCGGCTTCCCCACCATCAGGGAAGTGGCCCTGCTGCAGTGCGCCGCCCCGGACTGGATGGAAATCGGAGCGGTGGCGGAATCCACGGCGAAGGGTGCCAGGGCCCTTCCTTTTCTCATCGCCGCAGGAGCCGGAAGTATCCTCACGGAGGACCCCCTCCTTCTGCTGGGTCATTCTCCTGCAAAATAAGCCGGGCGTCCCGCCCCCGTTCCGGAGCCCTTTGGCCCGCGAAATCCGGCCCCTGCCTCCCGGGCACTTCATTTTGATGCCGCAGATTGCTACTTGACATGAAGAGCCGGGTCTGATATGTATAGACAAAACCCGCTTAATGGTAAGAGTTACCACACAGCAGAAATTTGAACCCGAACAGGAAGCTTTTACGGCACATGTCAGTAGAAAAGAACCGCCGCAGCAAAGAACAGAAAAGGACCAGAAAATCCAAAACCGCCGAAAAAAAGGAGCGTGAATTTTTATGCTGAAAGAAAAGACCTATTGGGCGGATACAGAGTTTTTCGGGCTTCTAGGGCACCCCGTCAGAAAATCTCTCTCCCCTGCCATGCACAACGCGAATTTCCAGGCCCTCGGAATGAATGCCGTCTACACTCCCTACGAGGTTACCGAAGCCACCGTCGGAACGGTCATTCCCGCCCTTGAAGCCCTTCGCTTCAAGGGACTCAATATCACCATGCCTCTGAAGCAGAAAATCATCGAGTACCTGGACGAGCTCGACGAAATCGCCTCCCTCTGCAATGCCGTGAACACCATCTACTGGAAGGACGGCAAACTGTGCGGATCGAACACGGACGGCGTGGGCTTCGTCAGGGGGCTGAAAGAGCAGGGGGGGTACGACCCCGCAGGCAAGAAGTGTGTTATTTTCGGAGCGGGCGGCGCCGCCCGTGGAGTGGCTTTCGCCCTCGCCAAAGCCGGAATCGGCAGCATAGCTCTCTGGAAGAGAGCTTCCGGGGATGAAAAACTCAGAAAACTCGCAAGTGACCTCAACGCCTACCGTGCAGGCGTCTGCAGGGTACATTCAAGCGACCCCGCCGACATCCCGGGTCTCCTGAAAGAAAACGAACTGGTAATAAACTCTACCCCTCTGGGCATGGCCCCGAATACGGACTCCACCCCCTTTGACACATCCCTGCTCGGGCCGGAACACATGGTCTGCGATCTCGTGTATGTACCTCACGACACCCTGCTCCTGCGGCAGGCTGAAGAAAGGGGCTCCCGAATCCTGTACGGATACTGGATGACCATCTGGCAGGGAGTTGAAGCCTTCCGGAAATGGACCGGCGGGAAGGACCCCGACGTGGAGGTCATGACGAAAGCGATCCTTGAGCACCTGACGAAAAAATGAATAGCCGGCCCCTGAAGAAGGGAATGAACGGTTCCTGAAGGGGCAGTCATGGAAACCAGTCCGGAGGTGAAGGTAGTGAAGATACTGAAATGGCTGGATAAACACTTTGAGGAGTATATCCTGAGCGGCCTGCTTGTTGTTATTGCCGTAGTCATGATACTCCAGGTCATCATGCGATATGTCTTCAACGCGTCGCTTTCATGGGCCGAGGAAGCATCCCGGTATGCCTTCGTATGGTCCGCTCTCGTGAGCATCGGATACACCATCAAGGAAAACAGTATTCTCAAGGTCGACACTCTCGTTGAAGCCCTGCCCGCAGGGTTGAAGCGCATTCTCGTGACGCTGATCAATCTTTCGGTCACGGTGTTCTTCGGTTACCTCTTTATCAGCTCGATTCCTGCTGTTCACAGGGTCGTCATGACCGGCCAGACAAGCCCTGCCCTAAAAATCCCCCTTGGCTGGATCTATTTTGCGGCCGTGGCCGGCTTTTTCCTGGCAATGGCGAGATCTATCCAGAAAACGGGACAGGACCTGGGAATCGCAATCAGAAAGAAGGGTGTCTGAAGATGGTTTTGACACTGTTCCTCATCCTGCTCGCAGGCCTCGCCCTCGGGATCCCCATTGCCGTCGCCCTTGGATTTGCCACCATCTTTCCCGGCCTGACAACTCCGGGTTTTCCAGCTTCTCTTGCGTACGTGGTACGGAATATCGTGAGTGCCCTCGACAGCACGCCCATGCTGGCCATACCGCTTTTCATCCTCTCGGGCAACATCATGACCAAGGGGAAGATCTCGGACAAGCTCTTCAATTTCTTCGCCTTTTTTATCGGGAATTTCCCCGCTGGAATCCCCATGACGGCCATAGTAACCTGCCTGTTTTACGGTGCGATTTCCGGGTCAGGCGTAGCCACTACCGCCGCGGTGGGCGGCATGGCGATACCCTTCCTTGTCTCCCTTGGGTATGACAAGGTTTACAGCGCCGCCTTGGTAGCCACGGCAGGCAGCCTCGGAGTCATCATTCCTCCGAGCATCCCCTTCGTCACCTACGGAGTCGTCACCGGAGTTTCCATCGGCAGCCTCTTTATCGCGGGAATCATCCCGGGACTCGTCATCGGCCTCAGTCTCATGGGGTACGCCTTTTTCTACGCCAAGGTGCACGGTGAAGACAGGGAGAAAATTGCCGAGAAGGTGAAATCTCTCCGGTCGGAGGGAGTTCTGTCCCTTTTCAAGGAAAGCTTCTGGGCGCTTCTCACGCCGGTGATCATTCTCGGCGGGATATACAGCGGAATAGTAACCCCCACGGAAGCTGCCGCTGTCTCCGTGTTTTACGCGCTCCTCGTGTGCCTTTTCATTTACAGAAGCCTGTCGTTCAGAGAGCTGGGATCCGTCCTGACCGACACCGTCAAATCCTACGCTCCCATCGTCGTGCTCCTCTCCCTGGCAATAGTCTTCGGACGGGTGCTGGCCCTGCTTCAGGCGCCCGTCGCCCTCCGGGACTTTATCCTCAGCTATTTCGCGGGGAACAGGTATGTTTTCCTCATAGCCCTGAACGCTATTCTTATGCTGATGGGCATGTTCATGGACGTGGGACCGGCCATTGCCATTCTCGCCCCAATGATGCTCGCTTCCGCTACAGCCCTGGGCATAAACCCCATCCATCTGGGAGTCATCATGGTGGTCAACCTCGCCATCGGCATGGCGACCCCGCCGTTCGGGGTCGATCTTTTCGTTGCAGCGCCGCTCATCCAGGAACAGGTAATGAAAGTGGGCATCAAGGCCATACCTTTCATCATCGCCTTTATCGTCGCCCTTCTCCTGATCACTTTTATTCCCCAGATGAGCCTCGTGTTTCTGTAAGACCGGGAAGTACCTCCGGCGTTTTTGACAATCCGGGACGAAGCGATATTTCTACGTCCGCAGGGGAGGTGAAATGATAAAAAATACGCACTTCCTGTTCTGAAAATGGCAGTTCTGGCGGTCTAGAAAAACGGACCGGGACAAAATCATGGAAAAGGAGGGGTATCAAATGAAGCAGGTCAGGTTGGTTTCTCTTTTGTTGGGAGCCGCTTTTATTGCGACGGCGCTGTTCGGATTCACAGGTCGGGTGGCCGCCCAGGAGTATACACTGCAGCTGGCGGGGGCCTATCCTTCCACCGGTGAAACCCCGAGAGCTCTGGCAACGGAAAAGATCAAGGAACTCATCGAAAAGAAGACCAACGGAAAGATCAAAGTGCAGATTTACCTCGACAATCAGCTCGGCGGCGACCGGGAGATTCTCGAAGGATGCCAGCTGGGCGACATCGCCATGGTCTCCCAGACCACCGCTCCCCAGGTAGGATTTATCCCGGAGCTTGCCATTTTTGACATCCCCATGCTGTACGAAAACATGGACGTGGCGAGAAAAGCCCTTTCCGGACCGTTCCGGGCAAAACTCGAAGAGTGGTACGACAGGGCAGGCCTCAAGCTGCTCCTTTTTGAACCTATCTATTACCGCGAGACGACAACCAACAGGCCCATTAAAAGCCTCGCCGACTTCAGCGGTCTCAAGATCCGCACCATGGAGAACGAATACCACATGGCCTTCTGGAAGGCTCTCGGTGCCAACCCGACTCCGCTGAGCTTCGCTGAACTCTATGTGGCCCTGCAGCAGAATACGGTGGATGCCCAGGAAAATCCCTATGAAATCATCTGGTCCAGCAAATTCTACGAGGTCCAGAAATTTCTCATCAATACCCACCATATCGCGTTCATTCTGAGCATCAACATCAACAAGGGCATTTACGAGAGCATGCCTGCTGAATATAAGGCTATAATCGACGAAAGCATGAAGGAGACTGCGGATTACCTCTTCAACCTCGCGAAAGCCAAGAATGACGCCATGCTGACCTCCCTCCGAGGTACCGGCATAACCGTCATCGATCTTGATCCCGCCCTTCAGGCGGAACTTAAAAAGGCCGCAGCGGAAACGGAAAAGCTGATCCGTAAAAATGTCGGGGACGCGGTTGTTGATGAACTTCTGAAATCCGCCGAAGATGCAAGAAAGTAACGTTTGATTCTGTTCCGGATAGCTAGCAGAAAAGCCCGGACCGGACAGGTTCGGGCTTTTCTGTAAAACAAGACGCAGGGACGTTCTGGGAGAAGGACGAAAAATGCTGGGCCCACACCTAACTGGGATCCTTCGCTTCGCTCAGGATGACCGGGGTGGTCAAAATTCGCCTATCCCTGGTGGTCAGATTTGCATTGACAAAACCAGATGGCCCTTGCCTGTCGTCCTGAGGGCGGCTCCACGCCCGATCGCGCAGCATCCCGAGCATAGCGAGGGGAGGGCCTCGCCTTGTCGTCCTGAGGTCGGGTTCACGCCCGATCGCGCAGCATCCCCGAAGGGGGAGGACCTCGGGTTTGCCCTCGCCTTGTCGTCCTGAGGCCGGGTTAATGGCCGAATGGACCTCGATTTTAAGGCCCTTCAGGAGCAAAAACCAGATCCTTCGGGTGGTAGTACAACCCTCAGGATGACAAACAAGGGCAAGATCCTCCGGCCATGACCACGGCCTCAGGATGACAGCAGGGTCATTACAACAAGGGCCCCTGACAGCAAGGGCCGGCCCCCACGGCCTCAGGATGACAAACAAGGGCAAGATCCTCCGGCCATGACCACGGCCTCAGGATGACAGCAGGGTCATTACAACAAGGGCCCCTGACAGCAGGGGCCGCCCCCCACGGCCTCAGGATGACAGCCAAAAGCGGCCTCTCCGCTTCGCTGCGGATGACAACCAAAAGTGATGGACACGAAAAAAGCGGGGAGATCCCGGCATGTGCCGGAAACTCCCCGCTTCTCAATATCCTCTTTCATTTCCTGAACTATTAAAATTGGACTTCCGGCAGCGTCCTACTCTCCCACGAATAGCCTCCGCAGTACCATCGGCGCTGAAGGGCTTAACTGCCGGGTTCGGCATGGATCCGGGTGTGACCCCTCCGCTATGACCACCGGAAATCCAATCCTTATATCCCCATGTACTTGACTCCTTCATCCTAAGAAGAAAAACTGAATTTCGAGGAAAAGGCCTCGGCGTATTAGTACCGGTCAGCTCAACCCCTCTCAGGGCGTACACCTCCGGCCTATGTATCCTGTATTCTCCAGGACGCCTTACTTCCTTTACGGAATGGGGTATCTCATCTTGAAGGCGGCTTCCCGCTTAGATGCCTTCAGCGGTTATCCGTGCCGAACATAGCTACCCGGCGTATGCAACTGGCGTCACAACCGGTACACCAGCGGTTCGTCCACTTCGGTCCTCTCGTACTAGAAGCAGATCTCCTCAAATACCCTACGCCCGTGGTGGATAGGGACCGAACTGTCTCACGACGTTCTAAACCCAGCTCACGTACCGCTTTAATGGGCGAACAGACCAACCCTTGGGACCTGCTTCAGCCCCAGGATGCGACGAGCCGACATCGAGGTGCCAAACCTTGCCGTCGATGGGAACTCTCGGGCAAGATCAGCCTGTTATCCCCAGGGTAGCTTTTATCCGTTGAGCGACGGCCCTTCCATTCGGAACCGCCGGATCACTAGCACCGACTTTCGTCCCTGTTCGACCCGTCGGTCTCTCAGTCAAGCCACCTTATACGCTTGCGCTCTCTTAGGGCGATTTCCATTCGCCCTGAGGTGACCTTCGCGCGCCTCCGTTACTCTTTGGGAGGCGACCGCCCCAGTCAAACTGCCCACCTGGCAGTGTCCCCCCCGCCGCTTCAGACGCCAGGGGTTAGAATTCCATCATATCAAGGGTGGTATCCCAACGTCGGCTCCACGATTGCCTAAGCTCTCGCTTCCACGCCTCCCACCTATCCTGTGCATGATAGGACAAAATCCAGTACCAGGCTACAGTAAAGCTCCATGGGGTCTTTCCGTCCCACCACAGGTACCTGGTGTCTTTACCAGGACCACAATTTCACCGGGTCTCCCGTCGAGACAGCGCTCAGATCGTTACACCATTCGTGCAGGTCGGAACTTACCCGACAAGGAATTTCGCTACCTTAGGACCGTTATAGTTACGGCCGCCGTTTACTGGGGCTTCATTTCAAAGCTTCGCCTCGCGACTAACCTCTCCATTTAACCTTCCAGCACCGGGCAGGTGTCAGTCCCTATACTTCGGCTTGCGCCTTACGCAGAGACCTGTGTTTTTAGTAAACAGTCGCCTGAGCCTGGTTTCTGCGACCTCTCTCAGCTCCAACAGCTTTGTCTTCACCTGAGAGGCACCCCTTCTCCCGAAGTTACGGGGTCAACTTGCAGAGTTCCTTAACGAGAGTTATCCCGCTCACCTTAGCCTGTTCAGCCAGCCCACCTGTGTCGGTCTCGGGTACGAGCTCGCTCAGGCCTCCCTAGAGGCTTTTCTCGGCAGTCGAGCGTCAATGGCTTCATCTCCTTTACGGAGACTCCCCGTCAGGTCTCGGCTCAGCTCCGCGGTTTTCCCTACGGAACATACCTACTCCCTTGGCCCGGGACTTCCATCACCCAGGTCCACCTAGCTTCCTGCGTCACCCCTTCAGTCAAACGGCCCGGCGCGGGGCAGGAATATCAACCTGCTGTCCATCAACTACGCCTTTCGGCCTCGCCTTAGGTCCCGCCTTACCCTGGGTGGATTAGCCTTCCCCAGGAACCCTTGGGCTTCCGGTGAGTATGTTTCTCACATACTTTGCGCTACTCATGCCGGCATTCTCACTTCCATGCAGTCCACCGCACCTCACAGTACAACTTCACCCCACATGGAACGCTCCCCTACCGATCAGTGCCATAAACACTAATCCCGCAGCTTCGGCGCTATGCTTAGCCCCCTGTATTTTCGGCGCGGAAATCCTCGACCAGTGAGCTGTTACGCACTCTTTAAAGGATGGCTGCTTCTAAGCCAACCTCCTGGCTGTCCGGGCATTTCCACATCCTTGCCACACTTAGCATAGCCTTTGGGGCCTTAGCTGACGGTCTGGGCTGTTTCCCTCACGACCACGAAACTTCTCTCCCGTAGTCTCACTCCTATGGTCCAACATGATGGTATTCGTAGTTTGGTTGAATTTGGTAGGACCCCAGTCCCCCGCGTCCATCCAGTGCTCTACCCCCATCTGTCATCCATAAGGCTGCACCTAAATGCATATCGGGGAGAACCAGCTATCACCGCACTCGATTAGCTTTTCACTCCTATCCACAAGTCATCCGAGACTTTTTCAACAGGCACCGGTTCGGTCCTCCACCCCGTTTCACCGGGGCTTCAACCTGCTCATGGATAGATCGTGCGGCTTCGGGTTCATTTCCAGAAACTTATCGCCCTCTTCAGACTCGGTTTCCCTGCGGCTCCAGTCCACTCCGGACCTTAACCTCGCTACTGAAAATGACTCGCCGGCTCATTTTACAAAAGGCATACCGTCACCTTCCACGCACTCGCGTACGCTTCCGGCTCCGATTGATTGTAGGCACACGGGTTCAGGTCTCTTTCACTCCCCGCCAGGGGTGCTTTTCACCTTTCCCTCTCGGTACTGTTTCGCTATCGGTCGCCATCAGTATTTAGCCTTGGACCATGGTCGGCCCGGATTCAACCGGAATTTCACGTGCTCCGGCCTACTCGGGAAATTCCATATGGAGCCGCCTGCATTTCGCCTACGGGGCTCTCACCCTCTACGGCTTGCTTTCCCAATACACTTCGACTATTCAGACGGTTTGTAACTCCACGGATCGGCTGCGGCCCATCCCCTGAAATTCCCTCAACCCCATACCCGCAACGACCGCAGTCTTGACACGGATACGGTTTAGGCTCTTCCCCTTTCGCTCACCACTACTCAGGGAATCTCTTCGATTTCTTCTCCTCGGGTTACTGAGATGTTTCACTTCACCCGGTTCCTCCCGCTTCGCGGGTGACTGGACTGCTCCAGCCGGGTTGCCCCATTCGGATATCTCCGGATCTCTGAATGCTTGCTTCTCCCCGGAGCTTTTCGCAGCTTGCTGCGTCCTTCTTCGGCTGATGGCGCCAAGGCATCCACCGTGTGCCCTTATTACCTTTTCCTCGCTTCAGTTCTTCTTCCTCTATAAAGTTGTCAAGTTACATGGGGATT
>NZ_JAESIH010000078.1:0-1971 GCF_016756745.1 Aminivibrio sp. | reverse complement strand
GAGCTTTTCGCAGCTTGCTGCGTCCTTCTTCGGCTGATGGCGCCAAGGCATCCACCGTGTGCCCTTATTACCTTTTCCTCGCTTCAGTTCTTCTTCCTCTATAAAGTTGTCAAGTTACATGGGGATTTACTTGCCCTTTCAAAAAGCATTTGGTGGAGATGATCGGATTCGAACCGACGACTTCCTGCGTGCAAGGCAGGCGCTCTCCCACTGAGCTACATCCCCAAACCAGAGATTGGTGGGCCGAGGAGGATTCGAACCTCCGACCTCGCGGTTATCAGCCGCGTGCTCTAACCAACTGAGCTATCGGCCCACACAAAAGACACAGTGCATAAAGAGAAGCGATTCCTGAAGTTTCGAGGTCTGCCTGTTGTTGCAGATCTCCTTAGAAAGGAGGTGATCCAGCCGCACCTTCCGGTACGGCTACCTTGTTACGACTTCACCCCCCTCACCAGACACACCTTCGACAGCTCCTTCCATTACTGGTTAGGCCGCCGGCTTCGGGTGCACCCAACTCGGGTGGTGTGACGGGCGGTGTGTACAAGGCCCGGGAACGTATTCACCGCAGCTTGGCTGATCTGCGATTACTAGCGATTCCAGCTTCATGAAGTCGAGTTGCAGACTTCAATCCGAACTGAGACCGGCTTTAAGGGATCCGCTCGGCATCACTGCCTCGCTTCCCGCTGTGCCGACCATTGTAGCACGTGTGTCGCCCTGGACATAAGGGCCATGATGACTTGACGTCATCCCCACCTTCCTCCATCTTGTCGATGGCAGTCCCGCCAGAGTGCCCGGCATTACCCGTTGGCAACTGGCAGCAAGGGTTGCGCTCGTTGCGGGACTTAACCCAACATCTCACGACACGAGCTGACGACAGCCATGCAGCACCTGTGTACGCTCCCCGCCCGAAAGCAGAGTCCTTCACCTTTCAGATCCGTACCACGTACATGTCAAACCCAGGTAAGGTTCTTCGGTTTGCATCGAATTAAACCACGTGCTCCACCGCTTGTGCGGGCCCCCGTCAATTCCTTTGAGTTTCAATCTTGCGACCGTACTCCCCAGGCGGAATGCTTATCGCGTTAACTCCGGCACGAATGTATCTCTACACCCACACCTAGCATTCATCGTTTACGGCCAGGACTACCGGGGTATCTAATCCCGTTCGCTCCCCTGGCTTTCGCGCCTCAGCGTCAGTTGCTGCCCAGCAAGTCGCCTTCGCCACCGGTGTTCTTCCCAATATCTACGCATTTCACCGCTACACTGGGAATTCCACTTGCCTCTACAGCACTCCAGCACTGCAGTCTCATCCGCATATCCAGGTTAAGCCCAGATATTTCACAGCTGACTTGCAGCACAGCCTACGCGCCCTTTACGCCCAGTAATTCCGGACAACGCTCGTCCCCTACGTATTACCGCGGCTGCTGGCACGTAGTTAGCCGGGACTTATTCGTACAGTACCGTCACTTCCTTCTTCCCGTACAAAAGAGGTTTACAACCCGAAGGCCGTCTTCCCTCACGCGGCGTCGCTGGGTCAGGGTTCCCCCCATTGCCCAATATTCCCCACTGCTGCCTCCCGTAGGAGTCTGGACCGTATCTCAGTTCCAGTGTGGCCGTTCACCCTCTCAGGCCGGCTACCCGTCGTCGCCTTGGTAGGCCGTTACCCCACCAACCAGCTGATAGGACATGAGTACCTCATCGGGCGGATCGCTCCCTTTCACCTTCCGGCATACGGGGTATTAGCAGCCGTTTCCAACTGTTGTCCCCCTCCCTATGACAGCTCCTCATGCATTACTCACCCGTCCGCTACTAACAGATACTTCAGCAAGCTTCCATATCTGCCCGTTCAACTTGCATGTGTTAAGCACGCCGCCAGCGTTCGTCCTGAGCCAGGATCAAACTCTCAATTACTTTACTCAAGGCTCGCCCTTTTACCTCTTTCCTTCTCCTATAAATCTGTCAAGGTTCTGTCAC
>NZ_JAESIH010000077.1 GCF_016756745.1 Aminivibrio sp. | reverse complement strand
TGAGGCCGGTCTCTTGGCCGAAGGACCTGGGCTTGATTCTGAGGGTCTTCAAAGCCCTAAAACCAGATCCTTCGCTTCGCTCAGGATGACAAAAGCGAAAAGCTCCCCTCTCTGTGCTCGGGATGCTTCGCGATCGCTTCGCTCAGGATGACAAAAGCGAAAAGCTCCCCTCGCTGTGCTCGGGATGCTGCGCGATCGCTTCGCTCAGGATGACAAAAGCGAAAAGCTCCCCTCGCTGGGCTCCTCAGGATGACAATCCGAAAAGAATCCCGGCCCACGTTTTTGGTTTCTACTTCGACTGTCGTACCACCAGGGCCGCGAAGTACCCCGCGCCGAGACCGTTGTCGATGTTCATCACCGATACCCCGGACGCGCAGGAGTTCAGCATGGTGAGCAGGGGTGCTATACCCCCGAGATTGGCTCCGTAACCGGTGCTCGTGGGCACGGCCACCACGGGACAGGACACCAGGCCACCCACCACGCTGGGGAGGGCCCCTTCCATTCCCGCCACGGCCACGATGGCCCTTGACCGCTGCAGGATGTCCACATGGGCGAGGAGCCTGTGGAGCCCCGCCACCCCCACGTCGTAGAGCCTTTCCACTTCGCACCCCATGTATTCGGCGGTTACCGCCGCCTCCTCCGCCACGGGGACGTCGCTGCTGCCGGCAGTGATGACCGTGAGGCCGGGACAGGCAGGATAGTCTTTCCTCTTCACCCCGATGATCCGGGCCTTCTCGTGGAATACGGCGTCCTGGAGGTGGTTTCTGACGATGCCGTACTGGTGGGCCGTGGCCCTCGAAAAGAGGATGTTGTCCTCCGTTCCGGCGAGGGCCGAGGCGATCGACTCGATCTGGGAATCGCTCTTCCCGGGGCAGTAGACGATCTCCCCGAAGCCTTTCCTGAGGGCCCTGTGGGTGTCGAATTTCACCTCCCCGAGATCCCGGAAGGGCATTGCCCGTATTTGCCGCACCAGCTCGTTTTCGTCGAGATCTCCGTCCTTTACCCGGCGGATGAGGGATAGAAGACTGTGTTCATCCATTGATCGCTCCGTCCTTTCGTCCCTGTTGGGTTCTCTGATGCTTCATCTCCGGCAAGATATGGTAGCATATATTTCCGCACCCTTGGGGTTGTCCCCTGCGAAAAGAGGGGGGAGAAGTTACCCCGGAACGCGGGACGGAACTGACGGGGAAGAGCAGCCCGGAAGAAAGATAATATGGAAGGTGATGTCATGAACAGGGTGTTCACGAAAGGGTTCATTCTGCTTGCCGTTTTCCTGGTGATCCTGGCGGGGCTTTCGGCGGTGATGCTCCTCCTCACACCGGAGGAGGCAAGGGTGGAAAATTTCCGGATTTCCTTCCGGACGATCATTTTTGCGGTGGTTCTTGCATTCTTCTATATGCTCTTCCACGTCTTCGCCGGGCGGGAGGGGAAGGCGCCGTTGTCTCTCCTTCATGGAATGTCCATGACCTTCGCGTTGTACTGCGCCTTCGTTCTCGGCAACGTGGCCGTTTCCCACTACCTTTTCGGCCTGTCCGGGAGCGCCTATCTGGCCACCCACATTCTCGGGTTCCTGGCGCTGGTGGGCGGCGGAGGAGCGCTCACCATACTTTCCCTCAGTGCGAAGGAGGCCGACACCACGGCGTCCATCAAAAGAAGCAGGCTTTTCGTCCTCACCACCCGCATCGGCTCCGTGGCGGAGGAACTTAACCTCTGCCCGTACCGGGAGATGGTGTCGGGCATCATCGGCGGACTGAAGGACCTGAAGGAGGCCATCCGCTCCAGCGATCCCATGAGCGCCGGCGGAGAGGAGAAGGTGGTTCTCGCCGTGGGGACCTTGGAGGACAAGTGCCGACGCTTTATGTCCCTTCCGTCCGCCGAGGAGAGGGAAAAAGCGGCGCAGGAGATCGAAAAGCTTATAGAAAGGGCGTTTGAAGCGCTCAAAGCCGGAAACGAAGAAGTCCTCCACGACAAGTAACCGGAAATTTCCACTTTTTTCCCAGTTTTTCGGAGCTTCCAGCGATTTTTCGCACGGAGAGCTCTTTTTACTTTACAATATCGGATGTCACCCGCTGGTGATATGTGCGGTCCCTGCCGCACTTGGGCGAATAAACCGAAGGGGGAAAATTCTATGGTGAGACTTGAAAAGGTAATTCTGGACAATTTGCGCCTCGAGCCGGAGAAGCCCTGTCTCTGGTGGGAGGGAACGTGGTGGAGCAACGGAGACCTGCTTCGTCTGGTGGAGCAGTCTGTGAAGGTTCTCGAAGAAGGGAAGTTCAGGGCCGGATACAGGCTTGCGGTGCTCCTGCCGAATTCACCCCTCGTCCTTGCGCTCTCTCTCGCGGCGTGGAGCCTCGGCGGAGCGATTTCTCCGCTGAACGAGAAATCGGGTATCCCCTCCCTCATGGGGACGCTTCAGCTTGCGGAACCCTGCGCCGTGGTGCTCGCCCCCGGCCTCGACGAGCTGAGGACGGCCCTCGAAGAGCGGGATGTGCCCGTGGTGGTGGCGGAATCTCTCGCCGATGCCCTGCCGTCCTTTGCGGTGAAGGAAACCTCTCTGGAGGACGACTCCCTGGCGGTGATTTTCGCCACCTCCGGGACCACGGGAATGCCCAAGGCCGTTCCCCTCACCCACGGCAACCTGCTGGACAACATCCTGATGATGTACGATGCTTTCGAGCTTCTCCAGGAAGGGGACATCCTCCTCAACGTGCTGCCGAACTTTCACTCCTTCGGCTTCACCGTGGGCGGTCTCCTGCCCCTGGTGAAAAAGCTCCGCCAGGCCCTTGTGGCATCCTTCCTTCCCCCATCTGAGACCATGAAGACCATCCATGATTCCGGCACCAACGTGATCGTGGTCGTTCCCACCATGCTTTATTTCATGACCGCTGCGGCGGCCAAGGGCGCACCTTTGCCCGTCTCCCTCAAACTGATCGTCACGGGCGGAGACCGGCTGAACGTCCAGCTGGACGAAAAAGTGAAGGACGCCTTCGGCGTCGGCATCCTCGAAGGATACGGTCTCACCGAGTGCTCGCCGGTAGTGGCGGTGAACCGGAACTACAAGGACCGCCGCCTCGGCACCGTGGGGCCCCTCTTGAGGGGATACGAGTGGAAGCTCCTCAACGATAAAAACGAGGATGTGACCTCCTCGGGCGAAGGGGTGCTCTGGGTGAAGGGGCCTTCCGTGGCCTCCGGCTACTTCAGGGACCCCGTAATGACGGCGGAGCGGTTCGCGGACGGCTGGTTCAACACCGGGGACTACGTCAGGATGGAAGACGGGTACGTCCGGATCCTCGACCGGGTGACGGACATCATCATCGTCGGCGGGTTCAACGTTTATCCCCAGGAGGTGGAGGCCATCCTCCTCTCCCACCCCGCCGTTTCCCAGGCGGCGGTGGTGGGTATTCCCCATCCGGTGAACGGCGAGGTCCCCAAGGCCTTTATCCGCCTCCGCGAGGGCACCCGGGTCACGCAGAGGGAGATCATCGACTTCTGCAAGAAGCATCTCGCCCATTTCAAGGTCCCGAGGAGCGTGGAGTTCATGGAATCCTTCCCCCTGTCGAGCACGGGGAAGGTGCTCCGGAGGATGCTGCGGCAGAAATAGGCCCGGGGCAGAGGCGGAACCGGAAAAAACGGCGATGACGGCCGCCTTCTCCCGCCGTCCTGTGAAGAGATAAAAAGGTCTCTCCCCGGGGAAATCCGGAGCGGGACCTTTTTCCTTCTGACGAAACTGTTTGAGGAGCGGGATATGTCCGCGGCGACCGCCATGGTTTATCGTCCCCCCGGCAGTGTAGCGGAAAGCGCCCGGAAGAACCGGCGCACAAAAGCAGGCCTTCATTTCAGTAATTTCCTGCGCCTCCGGGGGCTGGTTGTGGGGTACAATACCCGTTGGTATATTTGACTTCGGTTCAGGAAAGAGGTCGCATATGGGCATTCTGAGAAAAGCGAACGTGTGGTTCTGGATTCTGGCCGTCGCCGCCGGGCTGGGATTTCTCGGCTACAGGATCGCCGTGCCCTCCGGCGCCCAGCAGAGGACGCCCCCTCCGCCGCCCGGAATCACGGTGACCGTGTACGAGGTTCAGCCCAGGGCCTGGGAGATCTGGCGCGGTTTTTACGGCACGGTCCGTTCCGCCCAGGTCCAGAGGGTGAACTCCCAAACCAGGGAAGTGATCGAGGATGTGACCGTGGAAGTAGGCGACAGGGTGAAGAAAGGGGATGTCCTCATTTTTCTCGCCAGCCAGAGCCAGGCCGCCGTCCTCAGTGCGAGACAGGCAGCCTACGAGGACGCAAAGGTTCGTTACGAGAGTCTTCAGAAACTCTACCAGGCCGGGGGTACCTCGAAACAGGAACTTGACCGGACCAACGTGCAGCTCAAGGATGAAGCCGCAAAGCTTCGGGACGCCCGGACCACCGTGTCGAGGACGCAGATACGGTCCGCCCTGAACGGCGTGGTGGTGCGACGTTCCGCCGAAAAAGGAGAATTTGCCGAACCCGGGCGGGAGCTGCTCGCCGTGGCGGACTTCGACCGGAGGGAAGTGGAGATGCTCATTTCACCCACCATCCGCGGTCTGATCACCCCGGGGATGGACGTCCTGGTCAAGGCGCCCTGGGGGGGCGAGACCATGGGAAAAATCTTCCGCATGGACCCGGAAGCCGACATCGCCACGGGGTTTTTCCGGGCCATCGTTCGGCTGCCGTCAGACTGCAAGCTCATTCCGGGCGACTACGTTCGGATGGATGTCCGCATGGCCTACAGGGAGAACGCCATAGCCGTTCCCTACGAGTCTATTCTTCGCGAGGACGGGAAGCCCTATGTCTTCGTGGAGTCGGGAGGAGAAGCCTTCCGGAGGGATATTTCGGTGGGCGAGGGCAGCGGCGGTTACGTGGAAGTCCTCGAGGGGCTCGCTCCGGGTGAACGGGTGGTGAAAACCGGGGCCGGAAGCCTGTATGAAGGCGCCCGACTGGTCATTTCCGACGGAGTGCTGAGGAAGCCGGGCCAGGGTTCGGGAGCGCGGGAAACCGACATCGCCGGAAGTCCTGACGGGAACCCCGGAGGAAAGTAGTTCATGAACCTGATCAGCATCTCCATACGGCGTCCGGTACTGACGCTGGTCATCGTCATTCTTTTCGTGCTTCTCGGCCTTTCCGGCATGAGGGGCATGGGAATTTCCCTTCTTCCGAAGATCGAGGTTCCCTTTGTCACGGTGAGGACCACCTACACCGGGGCGGGGCCCGAGGACATGGAAACGCTCGTGTCGAAACCCCTGGAGGACGCCATCAGCCAGGTCCAGGGGGTCAGGCGGCTGGAGAGCACTTCCCTTGAAGGCATTTCCTACGTTTTCATCGAATTCGACCCCGACATCAACCTTGCCGATGCCGCCCTCGACGTGGCCAACCGTATCCGGATCGTGAACCTGCCGGAGGACGCCGACGATCCCGTGGTCAGGAAGTTCGATATCAACGCCCGGTCCTTCATGTCGGTGGTCTTTACCTCCACGCTGCCTCCCCAGCGTGCCAGGGACATCCTGGAGGACAGGGTGCAGAGGCAGCTCTCCCAGGTTGTGGACGTGGCCGACGTCTCACTGGACGGCGGCCTGACCCGGGAGATTCACGTGGAGCTGGATCCAGTGGCCCTGGGGAGCCTCGGCCTGAGTATCCGCCAGGTCACCGACATCCTGAAGAGCGGGAACTACAGTTCCCCCTCGGGGCGCATCTCCCTCGGCGACCAGGAGTCCATCCTTCGGGTCGTGGGTGAATCTGTCTCGGTCCGGGAACTGGAAGAAATTCAGATTCCCCTGCGGGGGGGCGTCTCGGTAAGGCTTGCCGACATCGCCGAGGTGAGCGATAGCACGGCGGAACTCCGCCGTCTCGCCAGGTACGGCGGCATGGATTCCTTCATCCTTTCGCTGACGGCAATTCCCGACGGAAACGTGGTCCGGGCAAGCCGGGGGGCGAGGGAGATGCTCGACCGCATTCTGCCGACCCTTCCTCCGGGGTTCACCATGACCATCCCCTTCGACGACGGCGAATTCATCGCCGATTCCATCTGGAACGTCTTCCGGGACATGATCTCCGGCACGGCCCTCACGGCCCTCATCCTGTTCCTTTTCCTCCAGAGGCTGTCGGTGACCCTCCTCGTCGCCATCGTCATGCCCACGGCCATCATCGCCACCTTCATGCCCATGGTCCTCGCGAACTACACGCTGAACATGATGACCACCTTAGGACTGGCCATCTCCACGGGCGTGCTGGTGAACAACTCTATCCTGGTCATCGAGAACATCATCCGCTACAAGGAGATGGGGTACCACCCCCTGGAGGCGGCGGAACGGGGGACGAAGGAGGTCGCCATCGCCGTCCTGTCCACCACGGCCACCAATCTCGGCGTGTTCATCCCCGTTGCCCTGTCGGGAGGGCGGATGGGGCAGATGTTCAACCCCTTCGCCATGACGGTGGTCTTTTCCACCCTCTTTTCTCTCTGGGTGGCCCTGACCTTCACTCCCATGCTGGCGGCCCGCATCGGCAGCTCTTCGGGGCCGTCGAAGGTGAGCCGTTTCCTTACGGGGTGGTGGCAGTGGCTCTACCAGGGCTTCGACGATCTTCACCACGTCCTTGTCCGGAGCGCCGTGGGGCACCCCTTTCTTGCCATACTCCTCTTCGGCGGGTTGACCGCCGGCACGGTGCTGCTTGCCGACAGGATCGGGTTCGAGTTCTTCCCCTCCTCCGACGAGGGGCAGATCACCGTGTCCATGGAAACGTCAGCATCGGCGTCCCTCGCCATGACCGACCGGCTTGTGCGCCAGATCGAGGGGCACGTCCTCGAGCTCCCCTACGTGAAGGGCGTGGACGTGGTCATCGGGGGAAGAGGGTCCCGGTCGGGGTTGAACCGGGCCACCATGAGGATCTACCTCGAGGATACCCCGGAGAGGCCGTCGAGCTTCAACTTCGCCGCACCCCTCCGCCCGCTCCTGGCATCCCTTCCCGACATGAAGGCGAGCGTCTCCGCAGGAGGGGGAAGGGGAGGCGTCCGGGGAAAGCCGATCCAGGTGGTGATCCGGGGAGAAGAGACGGACGCCCTCAACGACCTGGCAATGAAGGTCATGGGAGTCCTCCGGGACATCCAGGGCATCGTGGACGTGGACCTCGACTGGCGGACGGGCCGGCCGGAGATCCGGATGATTCCGGACAGGCTCCGCATGGGACGGCTCAATTTTAGTTCCGAGAACCTTTCGGACCTCCTGAGGGGGTACGTCACGGGACTGAAGGCAGGCGTCTTCCGGGAAGGCGGCAAGGAGTACGATATCCTCGTGAAGCTCAAAACCGAGGAGGTCTCGAGCCCCTTCCAGCTTCCGGATCTCCCCTTCCCCACGTCCGTCGGGTTCGTGTCTCTGCGGGACCTCGCCGAGCTGAAGGACACCATGGGGCCCACCCAGATCCTGAGGAAGGACCGCCAGCGGTCCATTACCGTGGACGGCAACGTCTCCGGCACGACCGTGGGAGAAGCATACCGGGTCATCGACAGAAAACTGAAGGAGATTCCCCTTCCTCCGGGGTACCGTTTTACCTATGCGGGAGAAATCCAGTCCATCCAGGACAATTTCGGCGCCCTGAACTTCGCCCTCGGACTGGCGGTGCTGCTCACCTTCCTCATGATCGCCGCCATTCTCGAGTCCTTCGTCTTCGCCTTCGTGATCATGCTGACGGTCCCCCTGTCGGTCATCGGCGTGATTCCGGCGCTGATTCTCACCCGGACGCCCCTTTCCATCTACGGCCTCATGGGGGTCATCATGCTCGTCGGCCTGGTGGTGAACAACGCCATCGTCATCATCGACTACGCCGAGATTGCCCGGAAAGAGGGAATGTCTCCCGACGAGGCCATCATCGAGGCCTGCAAGGTCCGGCTCCGGCCCATCCTCATGGCGGACGCCACGTCCATCATCGCCATGATTCCCCTCGCCATGGGCGTTGGGGCGGGAGGGGCCTTCCGCTCGCCCATGGCCATCGTCTCCATCGGCGGCCTGGCGGCGGGGGGCGTCCTGGCCCTTCTTGCCATTCCTCCCGTGTACAAGCTGGTATGGAGGGTGAAGCAGCGGTTCGGCTTCGAGGCGGCGGAACAGCCGTGACGGGTTCCCGCGTTCCCGACCCTGGACACGCTCATCCTCAACGGCATAGGGGAGCCCCTGCTTCACCCGGAACTCGGGGAGTTCGTCAAAACGGCCAGGCATCATCTTCCCCGGGATGCTTTCACCCCCTCTTTTCGTTCTTGCTTTTCTGGATCCGGGCTCGCCTTGCCATTAACAGCGAAAAATTAAAATCACTTCATAGTATGGTAAATATTTGATTCTTCACTGTATTCATCTCCTCTCCGGGAGGGGTATAATAAGTCAGCGGGGCAGCATGGGGCATCCGTTCGGAATTCATGCCCGTCCGCGAAAATATCCCTTTCGGAGGTGGAGGAGTCGTGATTATCGTTTCAGCATCTTTTACTGCAAAACCCGGAATGAGAGATGCCATAGCGGAGATTTCCCGCAAGGCCATCGAGCTCACGAGACAGGAAAAGGGGAACATCAGCTATACCCTCTTCAAAAGCAGCGATGACGACGTCACCATGATGTATTTCGAGGAGTGGGAGAGCCTGGACGACCTGCGGGCCCACCTGAAGACGGACCATATCCGCGAGGCCAGGGAGGCCAGGGAGGATATGCTGGACGGCCCGGTTCGGGTTCGCGTGTTCGATTCGAAGGAAGTGGATCTTTAGACAGGAGCTGATTTTCTCTTTATGAAAACCGGAAATTACGATGTGGTCGTCGTCGGCGGAGGTCTGGCCGGGCTTGTCGCCGCCATCGAGTCGGCAAACAGGGGGCTCGGCGTTCTCCTGGTCTGCAAAAGCAGGGCGGGGAAGAGCGGCAATACCCTCGTCTCCGGCGCCGCCCTTTCAGTGCTGAATACCGGCGCGAAATCAGGAGATTCCGCGGGCCTGCTGGAGCGGGATCTCCTTTCCTCAGGGTGTGGAATAAACGACCCCCGGCTTTGCCGCACCTTTGCGAAAGAATCGGCTGCCGCGGTCGGCATGCTGAAGGAATACGGCGCGGCATTCAAGGAACCGGGGGGGATTCCAATGGTGAAGCAGCCTCCGGGACACAGCGTTCCCCGCCTGTTTCCGTCAGAATACCGGGAGTACCCCTATATGAACCGGGGCCTCGCGCTGACGCTCCCTCTCGTTGACAGGGCGGAGAAGCTCGGGGTGGCCGTCATGAACGATACCGCGGCCCTCAGGATCCTCACCCGTCAAAATTCCGTCTGCGGGCTTCTGGCATGGGACAGGCGCTCGGGAGAGGTTCTTCACTTCCGAACGGGAGTCGTCATCCTGGCTGCCGGCGGGGGGGCGGGGCTCTATTCCATGAACAACAACACGGCGGATGTGTCCTGCGATTCCTTCGGCCTGGCCTACGAGGCGGGGGCCGCGCTCCGGGACATGGAAATGGTGCAGTTTTACCCCACCATGATGTACGAACCGGCCAGAATCCCCATTTCAAACCCCCTCTTCGGCGACGGCGCAGTGCTCCGGAATGTTGACGGCGAAGAGTTTCTCTTCCGCTACAGCCCGAAGGGCAATCATGCCACCAGGGATCTCATGGCCAGGGCGGTGAAGCGGGAGATCGACGAAGGAAGGGGAAATCCCCGGTATGTTTTCGCGGACTGCTCCGGAATTCCCGGAGAGGTGCTGAAGCTCAGGTACGGCGAGCTTTCGGCCATTCTCTCAAGGTATGGCCTGAGCCTGGAGAAAGACCTGCTCCAGATCGCGCCCTCGGCCCATTTCTACCTGGGGGGCGTCGTGATCGACAGGGCGTGCGCCACTTCCGTGGAGGGGCTTTTTGCCTGCGGCGAGGCAGCGGGAGGACTTCACGGGGCGAACCGCCTCGCCGGCGTCGCCCTGGCCGAAGCGGCAGTATTCGGCAATATCGCAGGGAAATCGGCTGCGGAGTATTTCAAAAAGCAGCCCCCTCTTCCTTTGTCCGGCATGCCCGGAGAGGTGCCGGACCGGGGGATGGCCGTGTCTCTTCCCGGCCTGGCGGCGGGGCTCCGGGAGGCCATGTGGAGCTTTGCCTCCATTGTCCGCAGCGAGGTCTCCCTGAAAAAGGCTGCCGGGGAAATTGATGAGGTCTCACGGGAGCTCGAGGCGGGAGGGGCGGGAAACGCAGAAGACCCTGCCCGGTATTTCGCCCTCCGGTCCATGGTTTTGACGGCACGGATGCTGGTGGAGTGCAGCCTTTATCGGAAGGAAACCAGGGGGGCATTCTGCCGCGAGGAGTACCCGGACAGTTCCCGGGAATACGCGGGATCTTTCGTTGTTCAGAAAACGGACACCGGAGCCATGGGGGTCAGCTTCCTACCCAACTGGTCATGAACGGTCCCGGAGAGACGGTCCCCCCCTACACGTCCGTTTCCAGAAACGAAACGGACCGGTGTTCAGCCCCGAGTCTCAGGGAGAGTTCCAGGCATGTCCTCTTCAGAGCGGGAATGAGCTCCCGGATCATTTCTTCCGTGAAACGGGCCGTCGGGCCCGAAAGGGTCATGCACGCGGCAGGCTGCGGGGACGCGTCAAAAATAGGGACCGCCACCGACGATACCCCCTGCTCCCGTTCCGAAAAGCTCAGGCTGTATCCCCGCCTCCTGAGTTCGCTGTTTTTCTCCAGGACCACCTTCCTGTCTAGAATCGTGTTCGGCGTCAGGGATTCCGCCTCGTCCAGAATCCGGTACACCTCTTCTTCGGCCATGAACGCGAGAAAACAGCGGCCGGAGGCTCCGGCCCAGAGAGGGAAACGGTCCCCGAGCTTTGCCGACCGCTTCAGGTTCAGGGTACTCTCCACCTGTTCCAGGCACACCCGGGAATCTCCCTCCCGGACATAGAGATTTACCGTTTCGTTGAATTTTTTCCTGAGATCTTCCATGTACGGGAGGGCCATGGTTCTCAGCTCGCCCGTTTTTTTCGCTATCGCCCCCAGGAGATAGCACTGAAAGCCGAGACTGAACAGCTTGTTTTTTTTATCCCGTTCCAGAAAGCCCTCCTCCTCGAGAGCCCGCGTCAGGCGCGCGGCTGTGGACAGGGGAAGGTTCAGCTCCCGGGCGATTTCCGTCAGGGTCCTCCTGCTTTTCTGCCAGGAAAAACAGGAAAGAACCGACAGTCCTTTTTTCAGGGCCGACGCCCCGTCCTCTTTCGCTTTCCCCTTCATGATCCTCTTCAGCCCCCCGGCAGGAAAATAATTTGCATTGACAAAACAGGTTCACGGTGTAATATGATTTTACCACAATATGAAATGAGCTTCCAACATATGGAAGCATTTTCTATCCCCATTCAACGGAGGCAGATCATGAAAAAATCCGCAGTGCTTCGCCAGATGCTTCAGGAACGAAAAGCAGTCCCGGTGCCCGGCGCCCATGACGCCATCTCCGCAAAACTCATCGAAAAAACCGGCTTCAAGGCTGTCCAGGTGAGCGGTTTCGGTCTTGCGGCCTCCCTCCTCGGACTTCCCGACATGGCGTTCATCTCCTTTACCGAAGTTCTCGAATTTACCCGTAATATCGTGGATGCCGTCAATATACCTGTCATGGCCGACGCGGATACTGGATACGGCAATGCCATCAACGCCATGCGGGTCACTGAAAAGTTCATCAAGGCAGGTGCCGCGGGGATGAATATCGAGGACCAGGTTTTCCCCAAACGGTGCGGTCACATCGAGGGAAAAACAGTCATTCCCCTGGAGGAAATGGTGCTCAAGGTGAGGGCCTGCGCGAAGGTCCGGGATCAGCTCGACCCCGATTTCATCATCAACGCCAGGACAGACGCCATCGCCGTTTCCGGTGTCGACGAGGCCATCCGCAGGGGAAACGCCTATATCGAAGCCGGGGCGGACATGATCTTCGTGGAGGCTCCCCGCACGGCGGAGGAGATCGAGAAGGCGGTCAAGGGTATCAAGGGACTGGTGAGCATCAACCTCTTCGACAACATCGAGGGCGGCAAGACACCCCTCCTGTCCGTGGAAGAACTGGCGGCCATGGGAGTGGCCCGCATCAGCATCCCGGTCGGTACGACCTTCGCGGCAGCCCGGGGAGTGCTCAATTACCTCGAGGCCATCAAGGGAGGCCGCCTCGCTCCCGAGAGAAAGGATCTTGTCTTCTCCTTCAATGAATTCAAGGACCTCGTGGGGGTGCCGGAATTCAGGGAGCTGGAGAAGGAATTTCTCCCCACCTTCGTCGAGTAGAAATTCCGAAAGGGGAGATGACTGATGGCTGTAACTCTTGGTTTTCTCGGCTTCGGAGAAGTGGGCTACTACATGTCGAAAGGGCTGAAACATGCAGGTTTCGGAAGGATTGTGGCTTTCGACAAGGCTGCGGCCGACGGAGGTCCGTTCGCCCGGACCATCGGTTCGAGAGCCGATGATGCCGGGGTGGAGCTTGTTCCCTCCCTTCAGGATATGCTTGGAATGGCTGATGTGGTTGTGTCCGCCCTTCCGGCGAAATACTCCCTTTCCGCTGCCCGGGAGGCGGCTGAACACACGACGGCCGCCAGGCTTTTCGTCGATGTGTCCACGGCGAAACCTTCGGAAAAGAGGGAAATGGAGCAGCTTTTTGCCGAAAAGGGCATCCTGTTTGCCGATGGCGCCATGCTCGGCCCCCTTCCCACCTACGGCCACACGGTTCCTATTCTCGCCTCGGGAAGCGGAGCCTCCCAATGGGCGGAGATGATGACCCCCTTCGGGATGAAGATCGACCTCGCCGAAGGTCCGGCCGGGGCGGCCTCATCCGTCAAGCTTGTCCGCAGCGTCTTCATGAAAGGACTTGAAGCTCTTCTCGTGGAGACATTCCTGTTCGCGAAAAAGAGCGGCGCGGAGGAGATCGTGCTGGAATCCTTGGCGGAAACCCTGAACGTGCCCTTCCAGAACACCGCGCGGAGAATGATCGCCGCCGACCTTGTCCATGCCGAGCGCAGGGCCTTCGAAGTGGGAGAATCCGTGGAACTTATGAAGGACCTCGGCATCGAGCCCATTATGGCTGAAGCCGTCATACGGCGCCTCAAAAAGTCAGCCGCCCTCGGGACGAGAGAGGAGCTCGGCGGGGTGCCGCCGAAGACCCTTCCCGAGGTCTACGAGATCTGGCGGACAAAAGGCCATTGCTGAAGCAAGACACATACTGCTGCATACAAGGAGAGAAAACAATGCCCGTAGGATTCCGCGTTTTTCTTAAAAGAAACCTTCCCCCGAAAGAGCTTGTCGAAAGCTTCCGGACGATTCCGGCGGCAAACATAGCCGACTGCATGGGACGCCACAACGCCATGATTCCCGAGATCCGGCTGATGACGAAGCCGGGCGAGGTTAACATGGCAGGTGTCGCCCTGACGGTGAAAACCCGCTGCGGGGATAACCTGATGATCCACCAGGGACTCGATATGGCAACCGAAGGGGATGTCCTGGTGATTGCCAACGAAGGGGGAAGAAACAGGTCCCTCCTCGGGGAAATAATGTACCGGTATGCCGAGAGAAAAAATATGGCCGGAATCGTCCTCGACGGGCCGATTCGGGATGCCCTCCAGATCTCCGGCGGTTCCGTCCCGCTCTACGCCACCGGTTCGACCCCAGGCGGCCCCTACAAAGAAGGGCCCGGCGAGGTGAACGTTCCCGTCTCCTGCGGCAGCGTGCACGTCAATCCCGGGGACATCATCGTCGGAGATCCTGACGGTGTCATCGTCATTCCCAGGCAGGACGCGGAGGAAGTGCTCGAAGCGGTGAAGGCGTTCCAGCAGAATGACCGGAGGAAACTCCAGGCCGCCATCGACGGCACTGCCGACAGAAGCTGGGTCATGAAACAGCTTGAAGCGAAGAAATGTGAATTTTCGGACGGGGTTTGCGGCTGAAAGTATGCGGGAGTGTTCTGGGGAAACACAATTACCGGTAAAAACCGGAAAAAGGAGGCAGGAAAATATGAAACGTAGTGTTTTGGCTGTTTTGGTTGCAGTGTGTCTGGTGGTGTTCGCGTCTCCTGTGACGGCGGATGATGTTTTCGTACGCATCGGGACAAGCAGCGTGGGCGGAGGATTCTATCTCATCGGCAATACCATCGCCCAGCTTGGAACAGAGGTCGAGAAGAGCATCAACTTCACCGCGGTCACCGGCGGATCCATCAAGAACTGCATCAACCTGGGCAACAAGGAAGTGGAGCTCGGCATGGCGCAGTCCTCCACCGTGAACGACGCATGGAACGGCACCGGGTCGTTCAAGGAGCCCATCAAGACCCTCCGGTATGTTACGGCCATCTATCCCATGCCCGCCCATATCCTTGTGAACCTTGACGCCGGAATCAAGAGCATCGGCGACTTCAAGGGCAAGAGGGTCGACTACGGTTCGGTCGGGCAGGGCATCGAGGTCAACGTCCGTGAAATGATGTCCGTGTACGGCCTCACCGATGACGATGTCAAGATCGAACGGTTCGGCCGCTCGGAAGTGGCCGAAGCCCTCAAGGTGGGAGACTCCCAGGCCCACATTTGGACCACCAATGCGCCGAACGCTCAGGTCACGGACATGATCCGCTCCGGCAAAGTCGGGCTCATCGGCATCGAACCTGAAAAGATCAAGGAAATAGTCGCGAAGTTCCCCCACTACGCGCCTATGGTGATACCCGGCGGTGTGTATGCGGGATATGACAAGGACATCCCCGTGGTGGGTGCCGTCGGCTCGCTTCTCACCTACGAAGACATGCCCGAAGACGTCATTTACAAGATCACGAAGATGATCCACAGCAACACGAAATTCCTGCAGGAAAGGCTGAATTACTTCAACAACCTCACCCTCGACTTTGCCCTTGCGGGAATGGCGGTACCCCTTCATCCCGGCGCAAAGAAGTTCTACGTTGAAGCCGGCCTGATCAAGGAATAGGCCCCTCTGCGGCGGGAGGACGGCGTACTGACGCCGGTCCTCCCGCCTTTTGATATCGTGAATTTCAGGGAGGAAATGATGGATACTACTGTTTCCGGAAACCAGGAGAAAAAAACGTCTTCCGGCAAGAAGCGCTCCTTCTCGGGAAATCTTAAGCTTCTTGTCACGGTGCTCACTGTGGTCCTGGCGCTCTTCCAGCTCTACACCGCCTTTTTCGGCGTGCTGCCCGCCATGCAGCAGAGGAGCCTTCACCTCGCATTCGTGTTGCCGCTGATTTTCCTGCTCTACCCCACGAGGAAGAAGTCGCCGAAAGACCGTCCCAGCCTCTTCGACTGGGTGTGTGCCGCGGCGGCGGCGGTCTGCACGGTTTACGTGTACCTCATGTATGAGGACATCGCGAACAGGGCGGGAATGTACACCCAGTACGAACTCTATCTCGGTGTCGCCATGATTGTCCTTGTCTTCGAAGCCGCACGCAGGGTTCTTGGCTATCCCCTGCCCATTTTCTGCGGCTTCTTCATCCTCTTCGCCTATTACGGACGATCCATGCCGGGCCCGTTCAAACATTTCGGCCTGTCAATCCCCCGCATCATCGAGGAGCTTTATCTCACTACGGATGGTCTTTTCGGTCTCGTGACGGGGGTTTCAGCGACCTATATCTATCTTTTCATCCTGTTCGGAGCGTTTCTCA
>NZ_JAESIH010000076.1 GCF_016756745.1 Aminivibrio sp. | reverse complement strand
GACGTGGTTGTCTCCATCGACGGCGACGAAGGAACGATCCGCATCTACGCCGCCCCGACGGACCGGCGGAACGCCTACGACGTCACCGAGGCGCTGCATGACTACTTCGCCAAAGACGAAGACGACAAAACCTCCATCTCCGTCGTCAGCGCCGGCCGGGCCGCCGAGCACAGCTGGTGGGGAGCCCTCAACGTCAGCTTCTACGACCCCCGGAGAAAAGTCGCCCGGCTCAAGCAGGCCGGAAGAGGAGGAGGCGGCACCGTACTGCGGGACAAGGGGATCCTCGCCCTCGTCGTCCGGAAAAGCGGATTCACGGGAACCGAAAACGACCCCGCCGACCTCGGCACCCTGCAGAAAGTGGGGACCAGGCTCCACCGGGAAATCCGGAAGAACGACGACGTCCAGTGCCGCATGCGCACCACCGGCACCGCCCACCTCAACAAAATCATGAACGACTACGACATCCTGCCGGTGAACAACTTCAAATACGGCAGATCGGACGCCGTAGGGGCCATCACCCCCGAAGAATACAAAAAGCTCTTCACCCGGGGCTGCGCCGACGGCTGCTGGTACGGCTGCTCCATGGCCTGCGCCAAGACCGTGGACGGCTTCGAGCTCCGCACCGGCCCCGACAGGGGCAAAAAAGTCACCGTGGACGGTCCCGAATACGAAACCGCCGCCAGCCTCGGCCCCAACGTCGGGATCTTCGACCCCCTGTGGACCATCGAAGCCAACTACTACGCCGACCACTACGCCCTGGACACCATCTCGCTGGGCACCGGACTCGCCTTCGTCTGCGAATGCTACGAACTGGGGCTCCTCACCAAAGAACACACGAACGGGCTCGACCTCCGGTTCGGAGCGAAGGACGCCCTCCTTGAACTCATCCACCGCATGATGGACGGCCGGGACGACTTCGCCGCCGCCGTAGGGAAGGGCATCCGGAAAATGAAAGACATCTTCGCCGAACGGTACGGCGCCGACCGGGCAATCATGGAGAAAATCGGCATGGAAGGACAGGGGCTCGAAGTCTCCCAGTACCGGTGCCAGGAATCCGTCGCCCAGTGGGGAGGGTACTTCCTCACCCTCAAGGGCCCCCAGCACGACGAAGCGTGGGTCATCTTCATGGACATGGTGAACAACCAGATCCCCACCTTTGAAGACAAGGCCGAGGCCCTGTTCTACTTTCCCAACTTCCGCCTCTGGTTCTCCCTGGTCGGAGTCTGCAAGCTGCCGTGGAACGACGTGGAGCCGGAAGACAACCGCATCCGGTACAAAGGCATCGAAGCGGCCAAAGTGCCCGAACACGTCCAGAACTACCTTGACATCTACGAAGCCGTCACGGGGAAACCGCTGAGCAGGGAGGACATGATTCTCCAGTCCGAGCGGGTCTACAACTACGAGCGGATCTTCAACTACCGCATGGGCAAGGGAACCCGGAAAGAACACACCATCCCCGACCGTGCCCTGGGCCCCGTCTTCCCGGACGAATGGAACGTGCGGAAAGACTACTACGACAAGAAGCTCGAAGAGGCCGGCATCTCCGGAGACGGACTGACGGCGGAGGAAAAGATCTCCCGGCTGCAGGAATACCGTCGGGGCGAATGGGAGAAGCTGGTGGACGCGGTGTATGCCCGGAGGGGCTGGGACAGGAACGGCGTCCCGACCAGGGAGACGGTGGAGCGCCTGGGGCTGGACAGCCCCGAAGTGCTTGAAGTCCTCGACCCCTACTGGAGGTCCGCGGAAAAGGCATGATCAGGGTCAACGGCGAGCAGTTCCCCTGGAGGGAAGGCATGACCATCCGGGACCTGCTGGATGAGCGGAACTTTACTTTCCCCATGATTGCCGTGTGGGTGAACGGGACTCCCCACAAGAGGGAGGAGTTTGCCTCCGTCCGTATACCCGACGGCGCGGAAGTACAGGCAATCCACATGATCAGCGGGGGCTGACCGGGACTTCCGTTCCGGGACACAGGATCGTCCTCCTCCGAGTTTTGGAAAGAAATCCCCGCTCTTTTCGTGAAGAGCGGGGCTATTCTTCAGGTATTTTGACAAACGGGGTTATCCTGTATAATACTTTCTATATTTTCTTCCGAGCCTTTTCTCCTTCGGCGGGGCCATGGAGGAAGGCCGGCAGGGTACCGCGGGAAACGGCGGCGCCTCCTTTGGGAAAGGAAGACGGTTCCATGTCCTGTGTGAAGGAGGTTGGAAGGTGTATTCGCTCCCAGTGCTGATTGCGGAACCTGATCCCATGCTTCGCACCCTGTACCGGAATGTGGTTCTTGAAGGACAGGGATATTCCTTTGCCGGTTTCGCAGAAAAGGGGGAGGAGATCGCTCCGCTTCTTTCCAAAACGACGGTAAATCTCGTGCTTCTCGATATCGCCCTTCCCGGGTTCAACGGGCTGGAGGGGTTCCGGCGCATGCGGGCGGAATTCCCGAGGGTGGATTTCATCATCCTTTCGTCGGAAAAATCACCCGATACCGTCCGGGGTGCCATCTGTTCGGGAGCCTTCGACTACCTGATCAAGCCTTTCGAATGGGAGCGCCTCACCAGGGCCCTGGCGGCCTACAGCGAGTATTACCACGGCCTGGTGGGAAGGGATATGCCATGGCGGCAGGAGGACCTCGACCGCCTTCTCGGTTTCAGGAAGCGGCTTTCCGGAGCTCCGGAGGGCGCTCCCAAGGGATTCCAGGAGACCCTGCTCATCCGGCTGGGGAAACTGCTCCAGGAATCGAGAAAACCTCTTTCGGCGGCGGATGCAGGCCGGATGCTCGGCATTTCCCGCTCCAGCGCCCGCAGGTACCTGGAACTTCTCGTCCGGCGGGAGGAGGTAGCAGTGGATTTCGAACTGACCACGGTGGGGCGACCCCAGAAGTTGTATTTTGCCACGGGGCCCGTTGTCAAAAGGAAGCAAAACCACGCAAAATTATCGAATAATTGAACGATACCTTTCGTGTCTTTATACTGGAACTCTGTCGGCATTCCGAGGTATTTTTCCGCCGTTCACAGGACGGCTCCGCCGGCTGAAAATTCAGGAGAAACAATCCAGCAAGGAGGACGGCCCATGCAGCGATTTGGAAAGCTCGTGTCACTTCTGATTCTGCCGCTCATCGTCGGCATCGTCTACAGCTCCCTGAAGTCGTATATTTACAACGAAACCCCCATCTGGACTTTTGAAGTGTCCCTTTTCCTTTACGGCTCCTTTTTCATGCTCGGCTCCGCCTACTGCCACCTCGAAAAGAAGCATGTGGCGGTGGACGTGCTCAGTCATTACCTCCCCCCGAAGTGGAAGCGGATTCTCGGCATTTTCGCCGAGGCGGTGGTGCTCTTCGTCGCCCTGGTGCTCATCTGGGTGAGCGTTCCCGGAGCCTGGCGCTCCACCCTCATGCGGGAACGGTCAACCCACCAGACGCCCTTCAATCCTGAGGTATGGTGGTACCGCTGGATCATTCCCATTTCCTGCGCCCTCATTTCCTGGCAGGCATTCAAGGACATGCTTGCCCTCATTCTTGCCCGCCCGGAAAAGACCGGCGGCAAAGCAAGCTGACGGAGGAGATTCGCCATGGCCCGTGAACTGTACCCTCTTCTGATGTTCGCCGCCCTTTTCGTGCTCCTTGCGGGAGGGGTACCCATAGCGTTCTCCCTCGCCGCCGTCTCCATAGGATTCTCCTACGTCCTCTGGGGCCCCGGAGCGCTCAACATCGTCGTCTCAGCGGCGTGGGGCTCCATGAACAATTTCGTGATCATCGCCGTTCCCCTCTTCATCTACATGGCCTATATCCTCCAGAAGACCAACGTGGTGGAGGACCTCTATTCCGCCTTCTTCAAATGGTCCGGCGGACTCCGGGGCGGCCTCGCCGTGGCCACCGTGATCGTAGGCGCGGTCCTCGGGGCTGTTTCAGGCGTGGTGGCGGCAGGGGTCATCGGCCTCGGTCTGATCGGCCTGCCCCAGATGCTGAAACACGGATACAACAAGCGCATGGCCCTGGGATGCGTCATGGGCGCAGGAACCCTGGGACAGCTCATTCCGCCGAGCACGAACATGGTGCTCTACGGCTGCGTCACCGGCGTCTCCATCGGCGGCCTTTTCGCGGGCGGACTTTCCGCCGGCATCTTCCTCGCCATTCTGTACATCGGGTATGTCCTTATCCGGGGCCTTATCGACCCGGATTTCTGCCCTTCCCTGCCCCCCGACGAGCGGGCTACGTGGAAGGAAAAGCTGGTCTCCATGAAGAGCGTTTTCTTCCCCGGTATGCTGATTTTCGTGGTCCTCGGGTCCATCCTTATGGGCATGGCCACCCCCACGGAGGCGGCAGCCTTCGGAGCGGCGGGAGCGCTGCTGATCGGCATGCTGAAGAGGCGCCTTACCTGGGAGATTGTGTATACCTCCTGTTTTGAGACTCTCGGCGTGTCCGCCATGGTCGGGTGGACCATGATCGGTGCGGGAGCTTTCGGTTCCGTTTTCTCGGGGCTCGGCGGAAATACCCTCATCACCAACATTGCCATGAACATGCCCGGCGGCCCGAACATGGTCTTCCTCGTGTCCGCGGTGTTCATCTTCATCCTCGGAATGTTCCTCGAACCGGGGGCCATCATCTTCCTCGCCGTTCCCATCATCGCCCCCATCCTGTCCAGGCTGGGCTTCGATCCCCTGTGGGTGGGGCTGGCGTTCAACGTGCTGCTCCAGAGCGCCTACCTGTCGCCCCCCTTCGGCTTCAGCCTGTTCTACCTGAAGGGATGCACTCCTCCCGACGTGGATATCGTCGAAATCTACAAGGCGAGCGTTCCCTTCCTTCTGCTGCAGATCGTCTGCATCACCACCATTTTCATGTTCCCCGAGATCGTGATGTGGCTTCCGAGATACATCATGGGCCTGTAGGGGCGCAACGCCCGAAGCCCGTCGTGAACATTGAACTCTGAAACAGGACAGCCCGGAGCGAAAGGGGGGGGCGATTCAGGAGCGTGCGAACGGCGCCGCCAGGAAAGCAGGGAAAACAGCCAAAGAGTAAACGAAACAAACGGCGCACCGGAGTGTTCATGAAAAGCGGAACCCATATCCAGAAAAGGAGGAAATCCGACCCAATGAAAAAGACCCTTGCACTTGTACTGACTGTAGTGTTTCTTCTCGCGGGAGCCCACGGGGCCCTTGCCCAGGACGTGAAATGGCGCCTGGTGACCCACGCCATGCCCGGAACGGAACAGCAGCGGATCGCCGAAGTATTCTGCGAGACGGTGAAGACCCTGTCCGGCGGCAAGTTCGTCATCGAGCCCTACGCCGCCGGAGTCCTTTTCCCCGTGTTCGAGTCCTTCGACGGCGTGGCCAACGGAGTGGTGGATGCCGCCATGGTCTACAGCGCCTACTGGACTGGCAAGGATCCCCTGTTCACACTCACCACCCAGCCCGGTTCCCCTCTCGGCACCTTCGCGGAGGGCGCCTATCTGGTGGAGAAGCTCGAGCCCTGGTTCGAGAAGCTCTATGCCAAGCACCGCATCAAGTATCTCGGCCACGCCATGACCAGCCCCATCAACGAGCAGCTCATGTCCGTCACCCCCATCAACACCATCGATGACGTGAAGGGCAAGAAGATCCGTTCCTCCGGCTTCGGCGCCCTTTTCTACAGGGCTCTCGGCGGCACCACGGTCTCCCTCTCCGCCCCCGAGATCTACACCGCCTTCCAGACGAAGAACATCGACGCCGCCGAGTGGACCTTCTGGGATGAGAACATGCGCATGGGCTTCCACGAAGTGGCGACCTACGTGGTGGACCCCGCCTTCCAGAACGGCACCTGCGAGTACTTCCCCCTGGTGGTGAACCCCGACAGGTGGAACGCCCTTTCCCAGGAGTACAAGGACATCGTCATCGCCGCCCGGGACCGCATCCGCTACCTTTCCGCCATGGTCTACGTCCATGAGATCAAGGCCCGGGAAAAGTGGAAGGAAATGCCAAACATCAAAGTGGTGAGATGGAGCCCCGAGGACGAGGCCAAGGCCCGGAGCGTGGGACACAAGCTCGTGGTCGATGAGTGCGGCAAGACCCCCGAGGGCAAGGAATTCCTCGAGATCTACCGCACGGTTCTCTGGGATCTCGGCTACAAGGACGAAGCGAAGGAACTCGGCTACTCCAAGTAATCCCCGAAAGGAAACAGGAAAAGACACAAAGCGGGATCAGCGCAGGAGGCGGATCCCGCTTTTCTTGCGTCGTGTGAGGAGAGGAGCGGGTACTTTTTTCCTTTTTACTTTCCTTCCCCTAAATCCGCAAACCTTTCAGGCAGAGGGAGTGTCGCCGGGCACATAAGGTGAATTCGCCATCCCCGCGGGGGAGCGGATTCAGGTTTCCAGGTTCATGTTGCGAAACGGGAGCTCCGGGGCCATAATAAGGGGGCGGAAAGAAACCGTTTACAGTGCATACCAAAAAAGAAGGAGATGATCGGTTTGTCCAAACTCAGAGTCGTCATCGCTTCGCTTTTCGTGGTGGCCGTCATGGCGGGGGGAGCGTACGCTTCGGGAGAACTCAACGCGTACACGATCATGCCGGAGAAGTATGCCTCCCAGGTATTCGAGGCCTTTTCCGCCGAAACGGGGATCAAGGTGAATTTCATGAGATTCTCCTCCGGAGAGGCTCTCGCCAGGGTGGTGGCCGAGAAGAACAACCCTCAGGTGGACATGCTCCTCGGCGGGCCGGCGGACACCTACGAGGCGGGGGTCAAGGAAGGGGTCTTCGAGGCCTACAAACCAGCCGGGGCTGACGGCATCCCCGACAAGTTCCGCTCGAAAGAGAACTACTGGACCGGCATCGGCATCATCCCGCTGGTCTTCCTCACCAACACGAAATTCCTGGCGGACAAGGGGCTTGAACCCCCCTCCTCCTGGTACGATCTCCTCGACCCCGCCTACAAGAACGGCCTCCAGATGGCCGACGCCCGGACCTCCGGTACCGCCACGGAGCGGATCTACTCCCTGGTGAAGATCATGGGCGAGGATGAGGCCTTCGCCTACCAGAAGAAACTTCACCAGAACATCCAGATGTACACCAAGAGCGGTGCCGGCGGCGCCATGCCCGTGGCGACGGGGCAGGCGGCTTCGGGCATTTTCTATATCGTGGACGCCCTGGACATCCAGCAGCAGGGGTATCCGGTCGTGATCAGCTACCCGAAGGAAGGTGTCTCCTACGGCATCGAGGCCACGGGCATCCTGACGGGGGCTAGAAATCTGGAAAACGCCAAAAAGTTCATGGACTGGGTTTCTTCAAAAACCTTCGCCCAGCTGCTTGTGGACAAAAAGATCAACTACATTCCCACCCGGGGCGACGTGGAAGTGACCAACCCGGCCCTCGACCTTTCGAAGGTCAACCTGGTGGAAGTGGACGTGACCTGGAAGGGCGAGAACCGGAAGGCCTTCGTGGACCGCTGGATCAACGAAGTCATCAAGTAGGACATTTCCGGGAAAACGACGCAGTTCCCATCCCCGGCGGGAGTTTCTCCCGCCGGGGCTTTTTCCCTCTTCGGGATGCATTACAGCTCACTCAAGGAGAATGACGCCATGAATCAAACATCTGCGCTCTCCGCTCCGGAGAAGGTTTCGCCGCTGAAACGGGACCCGGCCCTTCTCCCTGCCCTTGCCGCCATCTGGATTTCCCTGGCGGTCTTCGTCCTGTACCCCCTCCTTCGGCTTTTTCTGACCACCTTCATGGTGGATGGACAGCTTTCCTTCGCGAACCTCGGGGCGGTTCTCGACAGCTGGTACGACAGGCAGGCCTTTCTGAACAGCCTCTGGCTCGCCACGGCCGTCTCGGTGTCCGGAACCGTGCTCGGCTACATTTATGCCTTCGCCGTCACCAGGATTTCCCTCCCCTCCTGGCTGAAATGGTTTCTCGGCGCGGTCACCACGCTGCCCCTCATCTCACCCCCCTTCACCAGCAGCATCGCCCTGACCCTTTCCCTGGGGCCCAACGGTATCCTCCTGAAGTTCTTCGGCATAGAGAACTTCAACTTCTACGGGTTCTGGGGCACCTGGATGTCCGAGACGCTGACCTACTTCCCCGTCTCCTTTCTCACGCTGGCGGCGGTGCTCTCCGCCATAGACCCGAACCTCGAGGACGCCGGGCTCTCCCTGGGAGCTTCGCCGGGAAGGGTTTTCAGGACGGTGACCCTTCCCCTGTCCACTCCGGGGATCGCCAATTCGGTGCTCCTGCTCTTCGCCAGCTCCCTGGCGGATTTCGCCACCCCCCTGGTGCTGGGGGGGCACAGCTTTCCCGTGCTTCCCACCCAGGCGTACCTTCAGATCACGGGGCTCTATGACCTTCGGGGAGGAGCGGCCCTCTCCTTCCTGCTTCTTCTGCCCGCCATGGGGGTCTATTTCCTTCAGCGTTTCTGGGTCGGGAAGAAGAGCTACGTGACCATCAGCGGGAAGACGGGAAGCCGTTCGGGCTTCAAGAGCAAGGGGAAGCTCGCGGAGGGGCTCGTGCTCGGAGTATGCTTTGCCGTCACCGCCTTCATCCTCTATCTTTATTCACTGATCCTTTGGGGAGCCCTGGTGAAGGTCTGGGGCGTGGACAACTCCATGACCTGGGAGAATTTTCATTACGTGTTCACCCACGGGCGCAAGGCCATTCTGGACACCCTGTCCATCGCGGCGGTGGCCACTCCCCTCGGCGGTCTCATGGCCGTGGTGGTGGGCTATATCGCCCAGCGGAAGCGGTTTTTCGGCACCCGGGCCATGGAATTCTTTTCCATGCTGAACTATGCCCTTCCCGGAACGGTGGTGGGCATAGCCTACGTCATCGCCTTCAATGAAAAACCCATCCTGCTCACCGGCACCATGACCATTCTCGTGGCGGCGTACATGTTCCGCTACCACGCCGCGGGCATACGGGCCGTGATCGCATCCCTCCACCAGATCGATCCCTCCATCGAGGAGGCGTCGGCCAGTCTCGGCGCCGGGGCGGCCAGGACCTTCTTCCGGGTTACCGTCCCCCTGGTGGTACCGGCGGTGCTCATGGGGATGCGCTACCTGTTCATCCACTGCATGACCGCCATCAGCGCCACCATATTTCTGGTGTCCGTCCGGTGGAGCCTGCTCACCACCCGTATTCTCGAGTGCATGACGGAGCTGCAGTTCGCTCAGGCATGCGCCTTTTCGGTCGTTCTGATTCTGCTCGTCTTCGGCGCCACAGCCGTCCTGACGGGCCTGACCCGCTTCGCAACGAGGCGTATTTCCGGCGAAGGAGGCCGAGGCTGATGGCCGTTACACTCGAACTCTCGAACGTGTCGAAAATATTCCGGAAGGACCGGGAACGTGTCCGGGCGGTGGACAACGTCTCCATGACGGTGGCGCCGGGAGAGATGGTCACCTTTCTCGGCCCGTCCGGGTGCGGAAAGACCACCACTCTGAGGATGGTGGCGGGGTTCGAAATACCCTCCGGGGGAACCATCACCATCGACGGCCAGGACGTGACCAACGTACCCGTGAACAGAAGGGATATCGGCTTTGTCTTCCAGAACTACGCCCTGTTTCCCCACATGAGCGTCTTCGAGAACGTGGCCTACGGTCTTCGGGTCAAGGGGGACAGGGAGGAGGAGATCCGCCGCAAGGTCAGGGAGGGTCTTGACCTCGTGGGCCTGACGAAGGCGGAAAAACGCTTCCCGAACCAGCTTTCGGGGGGAGAGCAGCAGCGGGTGGCCCTGGCACGGGTGCTTGTCCTCCAGCCGAGGGTCCTCCTCATGGACGAGCCGCTGTCCAACCTCGATGCCAAGCTGCGAATCCACATGCGCACCGAGATACGGAGGATCCAGAAACACCTGAACATCACCTGCCTCTATGTCACCCACGACCAGGGGGAGGCCCTCACCATGTCCGACAGGATCATGGTGATGAACAGGGGAAAAGTGGAGCAGATCGGGGCGCCCATGGAGATCTACAGCGACCCGAGCTCTCTCTTTGTGGCGGATTTCATCGGGCAGGCGAATATCATTCCCGGAGAGGTCCTTTCCGCGGAGAACGGGATGGTCTCCGTCGCCCTTGCCGGGATCACCGTCCCTGTTCGGGCCGTTAAAAACGCATTCCTTGCTCCCGGAGACACGGCGGCGGTGGTCGTCCGGCCCGAAAACCTCTTGCCCTCCGAGGGGGAGGGGATGAAGGGATCTGTCCTCACAGCCACCTTCCTCGGCGGGCGCATGGAGTACGAGGTTTCTCTGGAGAGCGGCCAGACGGTCCTTTCCTTCGATCCCTTTCTTCCCGGGAAAAGGATGTGGGCCGAAGGAGAACGCCTCAGCCTCTCTTTCGACCCCGCCGTGGCGGTGGCGCTGCAGGCCTGAGGCTTTCGGCCGGAATCACGCAAGAAGCCGGAGGAGCAATTCCTCCGGCTTCTTGCGTGATTCCGCCTCCGCGGTGGAAATCTGCCCTCATATTGATCCCGTTCCTTTCCCCCCGCTGCCTGCGGATTTAGGGACCGCCCAAATCCGCAGGTTCGTTTTCTCAAGTGAAGGAAACCATGACCGAACGGGGAAACGAGGTGTCTTTGTTTCCCTGTTCTGATTCTTTCTTCCTGTTTGTGTCTTCTTTTCGCTTTTTCTCCTGTTTTGTGGATATCTCCATCTGCACGGAAGACGTTCTTCCGTGGCGATGGTGGTCTATGGGACTGCACCGGCTCTTCTTCAGTCCGGCATGGACTGCAGCAGCTCCAGTCTCTTCATGACGGAGACGAAGAGACTTCCTCCCCGGTCTCCCGTCCAGATCTTCAGCACGGTCCGTCTCCCGTGCGTCACTATTTTCCCCACCATGGTGTAGAGGAGAAACCGGAGGCTTTTCGGCCTGCTTTTCCCATATTCCTCCGGCAGAAGACGGCGCTTCATCAGGTTGTGGAGGTTCAGGGCAAGGACGGCTATGGTCCACCATGCGGCATTCGCTCCGAACCGTTTGGACGGGATGTGCCCTCCCCCGAGTTCGTCCTTGAGGATGTGGTGGATCTCCTCCGCCTTGCCGCTCCGCTTCCTCTGCCACCGGATGATTTTCTCCCCGTCCATGAGGTCTCCCTTTCCGTAGCCGAAGTTCTCTCCGTCCGCTCCGTCCTCGATGTTGGTGACGATGCCGAAGGTTTTGTAGATTCTCCCTCCCGGCTCCAGGAGGTGGAGCTTTTTGACTCCGGGAACCTCTTCTTCCAGATGCCGGATGGCTTCCGTGAAGTAGAGCTGCTCTCCGGGAAGAGATGAATCCCCTTTCCCTTCTTCCTCCCGTTCCTTTTCGGGGGGAAACCGACCGTCCCATCGTTCCCGGACGGCGAGAAACCGGTAGTCCCGGCCGTGTTTCTTTCTTCCGAGGCCGGCGGGTACATAGACGATTTCAGCCCATTCCTGGACAGGGTGTGCGGAGTGAGTTTCTCCTCCGGTTGTTCCGGTTGTTCCGTTTCTTTCCGCTCTGCACAGGGGCTTCCAGTCTTCTTCGGGTACGGCCCGCACCGCCTTCTTGAACTCCTCGCCCACAGGGCAGGAGATCCCGACGGGGATGTATCCGAACCGCTCATGCTTCCCTTCGGTGCACCAGGCGAGAAGGTCCGTCCGGTATCCGGCGCCGGCGCTCCGGAGGGAGACTCCCTTTACTTCTTCAGGCAGGCTTTCAAGGATCCGTTCCAGTTCCTCTTTCTGCTTCCATCCGGGGGGAACGTTTCCGTCGCCGTACCTCGTTCCCGCTGCCAGGTCGTATTCGGGACAGTAGGTGTTCAGAGCCTGGTAGCTTTTCTCTCCCTTGTAGTTCCAGTTGGCCCCGCTCTCTTCCGTCTCGATGAACGTGGCGTCCTGGTCGAGGGTGATGTGCTTCCGGGGCGCGCTTTTCACCGCAAAGGCGAAGAGACGGGTGAGCACTGTCCCCAATCCCTTGAGGTATCCGTTCTCTTCGGGGATGAAGGCTTTCCCCATTCCCCGCTTCCCGTCCTCCTCGCAGTTGTGGAATTCATTCAGCCACTTCCTCACCGCGCTCGGCGAGGGGACGGATATGCCGAGCTTCCCGAAGGACAGTTTCTCCTTCAGGAAGGGGAGGTGGTCCGACGCGCTTCCTCCGGCGAGATGGAGAAGGATAAGGGAAAGGATATGGTCGCTGTCACGAAAACCCCTCGAAGATCTGGCTCCTACGGCGCTGTCGATGACTTCGGGAAGCCCCGATTTTCGAAAGAGTTCCACTGCCGGCCAGAGTCCTGCGAAGGATGTGATGCCGCTTTCCCCGCCCTTCAGTTCGATGTGGATTTTCTTCGCCGTTTCCGTCATAATGAACGCACCTCTCTGGTGAAGGGTATTGTCTTTGTAAACACTACCTTACCACTGTTCTCCGAACAGTCCAGAGAGGTTTTTTATTTTTCAGGGTGTGGATTTAGGGACCGGTTCCTCTCTTTTGCCGCCCGGCGGAAAAATGATACAATACTTCAGGCCCGGAATTTGATTCTCTGCGGCCGCCCACCATACCTCTTCGGAAGGAATGAGGCCCCATGCGCTACATAGGCGCCGCTTCGCGGGGAATCCGGCTCCCCGTCATTTCCAGGGGTGCCGACCTCGTGGACATCGTCTCCTCGGAACTGATACAAGCATCGGAATGCCCCCGCGACCCTTTCCCTCTCCGTGACCGCGACATCGTCGGCGTGACGGAATCCCTCCTGGCACGAGCCCAGGGAAACTACGCCACCCTGGAAGACATTGCCGAAGACGTCCGCCGCAAGGTGCCGGAGGGCGACGTGGCCCTCCTGTTCCCGATTCTCAGCCGGAACCGGTTCGGGCAGATCCTGAAAGGCATTGTCAGGGGCGTTCGGGGGAAGGTCCACATTCTTCTTTCCTACCCCGCCGACGAGGTGGGGAACCTGGTCATGGACCCCCGGGAGTTCTTCCTCAGAAGCGGCAGGCTGAAAGACGGTCTTTTCGGCGAACAGGAATATGAGGAGGTTTTTGGCCGCTACCTCCACCCCTTTACCGGGGTGGATTACGTGAGGTACTACAGGGAGATGGATCCCGGCAGGGTAGAAATCCACTTTGCGAATACACCGCTGGCCGCCCTGAAATTCTCGAACACCGTCATCGCCGCCAGCATCCATGCCCGGCATCTCCACAGGGAGATACTGGAGCAGGCGGGGGCCCTGGTAGTGTCCCTCGACCAGCTCTGCTCGGAGCCCCACAGGGACGGCATGGGGTACAATCCCGAGTTTGGGCTGCTGGGGTCGAATTTCACGAGCGACGGGACGGTGAAGCTTTTCCCCAGGGACAGCCGCAGGTTCGCCCTGGACCTTCAGAAGGAATTTCAGGCGCGGACAGGAAAACATATGGAGGTCCTCGTCTACGGCGACGGCGCCTTCAAGGACCCCGTCTGCGGCATCTGGGAACTGGCCGATCCCGTGGTTTCACCCGGCTACACCGACGGTCTCGACGGAATGCCGAAGGAGATCAAGCTCAAGTATATCGCTGACAATTCGGGGGACAAGTCCCCGGAGGAGGCGGTTCGGGACGCCATTCGGGCCAAGGGCACCATGGACCGGTTCAGCCATTCCACCCTCGGGACGACTCCCCGGAGGCTTACGGACCTCGTCGGATCCCTCTGCGACCTCACGTCCGGGTCCGGGGACAAGGGGACTCCGGTGATCCATATTTCCGGCTACTTCGATTCCTACCTGGACGACTGATTCTGACCATGCCGGAAGGATCCGTGCCTTCCGGCAATTTTTTCCCCGGGGGGTGATCCCATGTTCAGGCCATGTTTCGCAAACCCTTCAGAAATACAGCGTTTCCTTGACTCCATCCCCTATAACGCGGTGGAGGAGTGCAAGCCCCCGGCAAGGGTCTATTCAGAGAAATCAGCCCACTGCTTCGAAGGGGCCCTGTTTGCAGCGGCCTGCCTCCGGGAGCTTGGATACCCGCCGCTGCTGGTGGACCTCCGTGCCTGGAACGACGATGATCATGTGATCGCCGTCTTCCGGGAGAGGGGGTGCTGGGGAGCTGTGGCGAAGTCCAACTTCACCACCCTCCGCTTCCGGGAACCAGTGTACCGGAGCCTCCGTGAACTGGCCATGTCCTATTTTGATTTCTATTTCAACACCCTGGGGCAGAAAACTCTCAGGGCTTATTCCCGCCCCCTGAAGCTGGAGCGGTACGACGGGCGGGGATGGGCGGACGGAGAAGAGGATCTCGAGTACATAGCCGACGGTTTCAATCTGCTGCCATATTATCCTCTGCTCAGCGAGGAGCAGGCCGCCGCTCTTTCGCCTGTGCCGGACCATCTTCTTCAGGCCGGCCTTGCCGGGTCCAACCCCGCGGGGCTCTATGTTCCGAAGGAATGACGGATGCGGAAACCGGTCTCCTGTAGTATCATTGTTCGTGTCATGCGTAGATTTTGTTTCCAATGTTGTTTTATTTTTTCTCCACAGTGAGGTTCGGCGGCCGGCTTTCCCGTCTGCCCGGACCCGAGTGCGTTATCCTGTCCCGATAGGTACCATATTATGTGAGGAGGTAGGAAGAATGAGGAGTTTCGGCAGCATTCGGAAGGCAATGGTGTTGGTGTCCCTTGTATGTCTTTTTGCCGTGCCCGCTTTTGCGGCGGATCCGATCCGGATCGGTGAAATTGCGACGGTAACGGGTGACTTCGCCGCTTACGGCGTGGCTGAGGTCGAATCGGTGAAGATTGCCGTGGCGGAAATCAACGCCGCCGGCGGCATCCTCGGCAGGCCGGTGGAAGTCATCATGTACGACTGCCGCACCCGGCAGGAGGACATGGTCAACGCCGCGCGGCGCCTTGTGGAACAGGACAAGGTCAGCGTGGTCATCGGACCCAGCGGAAGCGGCCTGTGCATCGCCGCCGCCCCGGTGTTCAACCGCGGCAAGGTTCCCCACATCGGAACGCTCCCCACGAACCCCCTGGTCACCGTGGACGAGAAGGGACAGGTCCGCCCCTACAACTTCCGCATCTGCTTCCTTGATCCCTACCAGGGCAAGATGATCGCCCACTTTGCCGCAAGGGACCTCGGAAAGAAGAAGGCGGCGGTGCTTTATGACGTGTCCAGCGACTACTCCCACGGCCTCCGCGAATTCTTCACGAAATCCTTCAAGGAGTACGGCGGAGAGATCGTGGCCGACGAAGGACACCGGGAGCAGGATGTGGACTTCCGCGCCCAGCTTACGGTCATCAAGGATGCCAACCCCGACGTACTCGTGATACCCACCATGGGCAAAGCCCTTCCCCTGGCAGTGAAGCAGGCCCGCGACCTGGGCATCGAAATTCCCATCGTCGGCGGCGACGGCTACGGCGACTTCATGTGGGAGATTGCCGGAGACGCCATGAGGGAGAGCTACTGGGTGAGCCACGTGGACAAGGCCGACCCTGCCCTCGCCGACTTCTTCCGCAAGTACGAAGAGCAGACGGGCACCGAGGCCATGGAGTTCATGAACGCCGTCATGGCATACGACAGCGTCTACTGGGTGAAGGACGCCATCGAGCGGGCCGGCAGCGACGACCCCGTGAAGATCCGGGACGCCCTCGAGGCCACAAAGGGTCTGAAGCTCATGCACGCCACTCTGACCATGGACGAGTTCCACAATCCCAAGGACAAGGACGGCATCATGCTTGCGTCAGACATCGCCACCAAGAAGGCCGTGTTCTTCAAGAAGGTCAAGCCCGAATAAGAAGCCTGACAGGACAAAAGGAGGACGGGGATTTTCCCGTCCTCCTTTTTTTGTTTCCCGGATCGGCATGGGATATTGACTGGTATCCTCCGCCGGATGGAAAAGGAGAAGGTCATCCCTGCCCGTCCGGTTTCCGCTTCAAGCAGCCGGAACGGGCATCCCTGTCAAGAGACAGGGAAAATGTCACCCCCTGTCCTTCTTTTTTATGAAACACGAACACCGTAAATACTCCCGGTATAAGCATCATCGTAAGCTTCCAATGGATCCGGATCATCATAAACAGGCCTCTCCTGCTTTCTGTGTTTCAAGGAACCACGCCATGGATGGTCTTTTGACGGACTCGGCGTCTTTCTTTCGCTTTGCTCTTTCTTTTCAGCCGTTGCGCTTTTCCTCTTTCCGTCCTGCGAGGAAGAGAGGACTAATCCATATACCACCCCTCCTTCCCCTTCCCGCAGAGCATAGTGCCCTGCCCCCGATTTGATGGACAGTATAAAGAGACGATATACTGGAGATCAGAGAGGGGCTGCAGAAGATGGGCAAATATTACACGCCGGATTTCAAACTTGAAGCGGTAAAGAGGGTACAGAG
>NZ_JAESIH010000075.1 GCF_016756745.1 Aminivibrio sp. | reverse complement strand
CTGAGCGGGCACCGGAAATTTTGGGTAATCCTACAGGAGTTTCCACGGACTGTCAAGAGACCCAAAAAATAAAAGAAAATTCGAAATATAAAAAGAGATGGAGGGAGTTCCCATGGACAAGGAAAAGTTGCAGTATTTCCGGGAGAAAATAGACGCTTTGGATAAACAGATCGCCGGGCTCATCGCCGAGAGGGCGGAGACCGCCCGGGAGATCGGCAGGGCCAAGGGCGGCGCTCCCGTGTACGATCCCGTCAGGGAAAACCAGGTCATCGGGAGGGCGCTCCTTTCGTGCCCCGATCTGGATCCGGAGGCGGTGACCAGAATTTACCGGGAATTAATCTCCCTGTGCCGGGGAGTGCAGTACCGTCCGAAGGCGGCCTTCCTCGGGCCGGAGGGGTCCTTCTCCCACGAAGGAGTGTTCGCGGCCTTCGGCGGGACAGTGGATGCCGTGCCGTGCGCCTCCTTCCCCGACGTCTTTGCCGCGGTGGACAAGGGCCTGGCCGACTGGGGCGTTCTTCCGGCGGAAAACTCGCTGGAGGGAACGGTTCTCCCCACCATGGACGCCTTTGCTTCGGCGACGAAGGATATAGTAATACATAATGAAGTATCTATTAAGGTTGACCACGTCCTCGCTTCGGAGGGGACAGCCCGGGAGGACATCCGGGAGGTCCTTTCCCATCCCCAGGCCCTGGGCCAGTGCAGGGAATGGCTCCGGTCGAACCTGCCCCGGGCGGAGCAGGTACCCGTGGCCAGCACGAGCGCGGCGGCGGCGGCGTGCGCCGGACGGCCCGAGCGGGCAGCCGTCTGCAGCGCCCGTGCAGCGGAGCGGTGCAGGCTGAATATCCTCGCTGAAAAAATCCAGGACCGGGGAAGCAACAGGACCCGTTTCTGGGTGGTGGGGCGGGGAATGCCCCGGAGGGGGGAGCGGAACAAGACCTCGTTCCTGTTCAACGTGGAGCACAAACCGGGACGATTGTTCTACGCCCTGGAGCCCCTTTACGAAAACGGCCTGAACCTGACCCACATCCAGTCCAGGCCCCTTTCAGGGAGCCCCTTCGAGTATTATTTCTTCATCGACGTGGAAGGATTCCTTGAGGATGAGCCGGTTCGGAAGGCTCTCGACACCATGAGGGAGAGGACGGCCTTCCTGCGGCTGCTGGGCTCCTATCCCTGCCGGTGAGGCCGGGGAAGGGCGATTCCACGGACCACAGCGCCGCCGTTCCGTAGAGGTCTTCCAGAATCTTGTCGGTCACCGACGAAACGGGGAACTCGTCGGTGGCCACCCTGATGTGGCAGTGGGCGTAGGCCGGGCGGCGCCTGATCATGAGGGCCCGGACGTTTCCTCCGTCCAGGAGGGGACGGGCTCCTTTCTGTTTCTCGGCCCTGGAGAGCACCGTTTCCGGCCGGACGTCCAGGATGACGAGCTTCGCCCTGGAGAGGACCATCCCCCTGAGTTCCTCGTTCACCAGGGCGCCTCCTCCGAGGGAGACCACCTGGCGGCTTCCCTCGAGAGCGCCGGCCACGGCGGCGAATTCGTACCTCCGGAAGGCGGGTTCGCCCAGGACGGAGAAGATTTCCGGCACGGTCATCCCCGCCCGTTCCTCGATCACCCTGTCGGTGTCGGTGAAGGTCCATCCGAGCCTCCGGGCGAGTTCGCTTCCCACGCTCGTTTTTCCCGAGCACATGAACCCGCCGATGAAAATGTTGTCCCGTCCCGTGTCATGAAGGCATGCAGTCATGGAGATTCCACCTTTCAGCGTGTTTTCTGTAAGCCTCGAACCGTTCCTTCAGGTCCTGCATCCGGTCGCTTCCGAACTGCTCCGCCGCCATGGAGCCCACGACCCAGGCCGTCATGGCCTCGCCCACCACGCAGGCCGCCGGGACGGCGCACACGTCGCTCCGCTCGCTGTGGGCCGCCGAGGGTTTTCCGGAGACCGTGTCGAAGGAGAGCAGCCCCTTTCTCATGGTGGGGATGGGCTTCATGGCCGCCCTGATGACGATCTCCTGTCCGGTGCTCATGCCGCCCTCGATGCCTCCCGCGTGGTTCGTCTTCCTGGTCCACCGGCCGTCCTCCACGAAAATGGGGTCGTGGACATCCCGCCCGGCACGAGCCGCGCTGCGGAACCCGTCGCCGACTTCCACTCCCTTGACTGCGGGGATGGCCATGAGGGCCCCGGCAAGTCGTCCGTCCAGCCTGCCGTCCCATTCGGTGAAGGAGCCGATGCCTGCCGGAAGGCCGGTGACGGAGACCACGAAGGTTCCCCCGAGGCTGGTTTCCTGTTCCGCCGCGGCGGTGATGCGGGCCTTCAGGGGGAGCTCGTCCTCCTCCCGGGCGACGCCGAGGTCCGAGAGGGCGGCCCGCCGCCATTCATCATCGCCCGCCGGGAGGGCCGCTGCCACACCGCCGATGGAGTCCACGGCACTGCGGACGGTGACGCCGAGCTCCTTCAGGACGAGGGCCGCAAGGGCTCCGGCGAGTGTCCGGGGAGCGGTGGTGCGGGCGCTGGCCCGTTCCAGGATATTGCGCATGTTCTCCACGCCGAATTTGATGCTCCCGGAGAGATCGGCGTGGCCCGGCCTGGGCGCCGTGACGGCCTTTTCCTTCTCGGCGGCTGGGGAGATGCTCCAGGGGTTCATCACGACGTCCCAGTGCTCCCATTCCGCGTTATCGATGGAGATTCCCACGGGGCCGCCCGTGGTGAGACCGTTCCGGATCCCTCCCCAGAGAGTGAGTTCATCCCGCTCCACGTTCTTTCTGCCACCCCTGCCGAATCCGCGCCTCCGCCGGGCCATGACGCCGGAGAGGTCGTCCCGGGAGACGGAAAGCCCTGCGGGAAGCCCGTCAACCACCACGAGAAGTCCCCTGCCGTGGGACTCTCCGCTGGTGAGGAATCTCCAGGCCATGCTCAGCCGCACCTCCCGGTGAGATGGTCAAGGGTGGAGAAGAAGCCCGGGTAGGAGATGGCCGCGCACTCCGGGTCCTCGATGTCCACGGGGCCGTCGGCGGCGAGGGCCGCCACGGCGAGGGCCATGGCCACCCGGTGGTCTCCCGAGGCGGAGACCGTGCCGCCCGAGAGCCTGGAGGGTCCTGTGATCCTCCACCCGTCCTCGAGCTCCGTCACCTTCGCTCCCAAAGCCGAGAGTCCTTTGGCCACCGCCACGATCCGGTCGCTTTCCTTGAAGCGGAGCTCCATGGCGTCCCGTATCTCCGTGGTGCCTTCGGCCAGGGCCGCCGCCACGGCGAGGATGGGAAGCTCGTCGATGAGCTGGGGGATCTCGGCGCCGGAGACCTCCGTCGCCCGGAGCCTGCTGGAGTGAACGGTGATGGTGCCGGCGGGCTCGCCGCCCCACAGTCCCGACCGCTCCACGGAGAAGGCAAGCCCCATGCGCTCGAGAACCCGGAGAAGGCCGGTGCGGGTGGGGTTCAGCCCCACGCCGGGAAGGGAGATGGACGAGTCGGGAAGGATGGCCGCCGCAACGATCCAGAAGGCCGCTGAGGAGAAGTCGCCGGGGATGGTCCATTCTGCGACCCTGAGGGGTCTTGAGGGGGCCATGGTGATGGAGTGTCCGTCGATGTAGAGGGGGATTCCGAGATGGGCGAGCATCCGTTCCGTGTGGTCCCTGGAGGCGAGGGGTTCGATGACGGTGGTGGGCTCGTCGGAGGAGAGGCCCGCCAGGAGCAGGGCGGTCTTGACCTGGGCGCTTGCCGTTTCGAGGACGTGGGTGGCTCCCCGGAGACGTTTTCCGGATACTTCCAGGGGGAGGGAGGCTCCGCCTTCGGGACCGTCGATGGAGGCTCCCACGGACTGGAGGGGCTTCACGATCCGGAGCATGGGCCGTTTCGACAGGCTGGCATCCCCCGTAATGGTGGCCCTGACGCCTGGTTTCCCCGCCAGGAGGCCGCAGAGTGTCCGGGCCGTCGTCCCCGAATTGCCGGCGTCCAGCGCCGAGGAGGGGGAGGCCAGGCCCGAAGGAGCGGAGACGGAGAGGGTTGTTCCCTTTCTGTGAATATCCGCCCCCGCCTTTTCGAGACAGGAGAGGGTGGACGCGCAGTCCGCCCCGTCGGAGAAGTTGTGCACCGTGACTCCGTCCACCGAGACGGCCCCGAGCAGCGCCGCCCTGTGGGATATGGACTTGTCGCCCGGGAGGGTTACCGTTCCCGTGATCTTTTTCGCCGGATGGATTCTCTTCATTGCCTGCACGCCCCTTTTTGTGTGGTGTGAAAATAAAAAAGACCGGATCTCGGCTGGAAACCGGATCCGGTCTTTGCTGTTCTTTCTTTTTCCCCCCTCGGGGGGCGGTCGTTGTGCCTGTGCTGCTGACCTTTTATCCCCCGAAGCTTTGAGAAGCAAGCCGTCGATCGGTTTCCAGAACAGGACAGACCAGGGGATAATAATATCCCTGGTCGCAGCTAAACGCGAATTCAAACACGAAGGTTGCGTTTTTCCTGGAAATCATCGGTATGCCTCTCCTTTCCCCGAAAGTTTCGTGCACGATACAGCTTTTTGTCCGCCTTGTCAAGGGGCAGGAGAGAAAAATATATTTAATCAAAAGTTACTTTAATATAAATAATAAATTAATAAATTTATTGTCCCTGGAACAGCCCACCCTGTTCCCTTCTCCAAAAACCTTCCCCGTGATAGTATTGCCTTGCACTTTGACAGAATTTTTGTGCAACTTTTAGCGTGTCCTGGCTTCCCGAAGGAGGAGGTGACCGATACTTTGTCCCTGTCCGCATTTTTCCGATGGCTTGAAAGGCACTTCCGGAACAAGGCGCTCATGATTCTGTTTCTCGCCGCCCTGAACCTCGGAGTTTACACCCTTGTCCTTGCAACGGGGGGCATCAAGTACGTCTACTCCCATTCCATGTACATCCCCATTCTCCTGGCGGGGTTTATTTTCGGCGCCCGGGGAGGCGTTCTTGCCGGCCTTGCCGGTGGGTTTGTCCTCGGTCCCTTCATGCCCATCGAAACAGCCACCGGCGAGCCCCAGCTTCTGATGAACTGGCTCTACCGGACGGGGCTCTTTACCCTGATCGGCCTGTTCAACGGGGTTGCGGTGGAAATGCTCCGGCGCCAGCTCAGGGAGAACGAATGGCTGGCCCGGCACGACCCCTTCACCCGGCTTCCCAACAGGGTCGCTCTCATGGAATACATCGAGGCATCGGCAAAAGAAGGCGGGGAAGCTGGAACGACTTCTTCCGCCCTTTTCGCCGTTTTCGCCGAAAACCTCATGGAGGTGGGGGCCACTTTCGGAGTCCGGATTACGGACGAAATCATGGTGCAGATGCATGACCGCCTGCAGGGTCTCTTCCCGCACGGGGTTCCCGTTTTCAGCACCCAGCCGGGCGAGCTGTCGGTGATCCTGCCCTGCGGAGGGGCGGAGGAGGCCCGGGATGAGATGGACCGTATCTCTGCGGCTATGAAGGAGCCCTTCGTTCTGCCGGACATGTCCCTGCACGTGGAAGCAGTCGCGGGCTGCGTGATGCTCGAGAACAACGGGGAGGACGGCCACTCCGCGCTCCGGAAGGCGGATATCGCCGCCCATTCCGCGGGACGAAGAGGGCAGGAAAACCTGCTCTATGACAGTGAGCTTGACGGAACCATCGCGGAAAACCTGGAGATGCTCGGCGCGTTGAAGGGCGCCATGGAGAAGGGAGAGTTGCTGCTCCACTACCAGCCGAAAGTGTCCATGAGAGACGGCCGGGTGATGGGGGCGGAATCCCTGCTGCGGTGGGGGCACCCCCTCCGGGGGCTGGTGTATCCTGCCTCCTTCGTCCCCCAGGCGGAGAAGAGCAACCTGATGAACGCCCTGACGGAGTGGGTGGCCAATGCGGCCCTGGACCAGGTCGTCCGGTGGAGGAAGGAGGGGATCGTTCTGTCTCTCGCTGTGAACGTGTCGGCCAGGGACCTATCGTCACCCCGGTTCGGTGAGATGATCATCGAAGCCATCAACCGAAGGGGCCTTGACGGAGAAAGTCTCGAGCTGGAAATAACCGAAAGCGCCATCATGGAGGATCCGCAGCACGCTATCGACGTGCTGAAGCGCTTTTCCGATGTGCGGGTGGTCATCTCCATCGACGATTTCGGCACGGGGTACTCCTCCCTGCAGTATCTTTCCCGTTTCCCGGCCACGGTGATCAAGGTGGACCAGTCTTTTGTCCGGAATCTCCGCTCCGACGACGGCGCCCGCCATATCATCGACGCGGCGGTGCGCCTCGCTCACGCCCTCGGGATGGAGGTGGTGGTGGAGGGGGTCGAGTCGGAGGAGACCTTTGGGTATAATGGACCCCGAAATTAAGACAAAAAAACGGGGGGAGGTTAAGCTCTAAACCATGGTAACGCGTCGGAACTTTTCGTCGGAATTCAAGGCAAAAGTTGTGCTCGAGCTGCTCAGGGAAGAGGAAACGCTCAGCCAGATCGCGGCCAGGCATAAAATCCATCACACCGTACTCCAAAACTGGAAAAGGACGGTCACCGAAGGATTGCCGGGCCTGTTCGCCGATCCCCGAAAGAAGAGCGCGGAGGAAATAGAGAAGGAAACCACGATAAACGACCTCTATAAACAAGTCGGGCTGCTCTCCATGCAGCTCGAGTGGCTCAAAAAAAAATGCGGTGTCGGCTCTTTCTCTTCATGAGCGAAGAGCGCTGGTGGACCGGGAGGACAGGGATTTCCCCCTCTCATGGCAATCCTGGCTGCTCGGACTGAACAGAACCGGACTCTATTACGTTCCCGCGCGTCTCTCGGAGGAGGAACTGCTGCTCCGCAGGCGGATCGACGAGATTCACACCGACCAGCCGTGCTACGGCTCCAGGAGGATGCAGGCGGCGTTGTCGCGGGGAGGGGTGCCCGTATCGCGCAAGCGGGTTCAGCGTCTCATGAGAGACATGGGCATCCTGGCGATATACCCCGGTCCGAGACTGAGCGCGGGCGGCGAGAGTCCGAAGTTCCCCTATCTTCTGCGGGGAGTGGCCATCGACCATCCGAACCACACGTGGGGAACCGACGTGACCTATGTGCGGCTCAAGGGCGGATTCATGTATCTGACGGTGTTTCTGGACTGGTATTCGCGGTACGTGGTCTCGTGGGCCTTTTCGGATTCGCTCGCGGCGGGATTCGTGGTCGAGGCGCTGGAGGACGCCTTCAGGATCGCCCGTCCGAGGATCATCAACAGCGATCAGGGAAGCCAGTACACGAGCACCCTCTATATCGACCGGATCCGCACCGAGAGCGAAAGTATCGCTATCAGCATGGACGGAAGGGGGCGTTGCATGGACAACATCTTCACGGAAAGATTCTGGAGGAGCTACAAGCAGGAGGAGGTGTATCTGAAGGAGTACGAGAGTCCCCGTGAAGCCCGCCGCTCGACGGCGGAGTACATCGAGTATTATAATCATCGACGTCCCCATCAGGCTTTGAACTATCAGACACCTTGGGAGGTGTACTCGGGGGGAACGGCTCGAAAGGTTAACATTAAATAGTCGCAATTATTTCTCGCATGAGTTAAAAATCCAATGATTTTTTGTCTTGACAACCGGGTCCACTTTAGGGATGCTCCGGGAGATGGGCTGCGACATCGCCCAGGGATACGGCGTTTCACCGCCCCTTTCCGAAGAGGAATTCCGGAACTGGTATTTCAGCAGAACATCGAACGGCTGATCCTCCGCCCCTTTTTCGTGGAGCGGAATGCGCTTTTCCCGTATTTTGCCGGTGGCGTCAGGATTTTTCCTTGTCGATCATGCGGGAGACGATGGCCCGGAAGATGAAAAAAAGCGGGGTCTCCCCGGTGTTCCGGAGGCAACCCCGCCGTTATGGGACTGGCATTGCGGATGTCAGGAAAGGCCGAACCTGGCCTCCAGGTTCCTGAGCTTCGCCGCGCTGATGCCGATGCCCCCGCAGACGACCACGAGAACAGTACCGGCGTCGCCGAGGAGGGGCGTGTTTTCGTACAGGGCCGAGAGGGAGACACCGCAGGCGGGCTCCACGAGGACCCTGTGATCGTCAAGGAACCTTGAGCACGCTGCCACCGCCGACTCGTCGGGGACGACGTAGGGCGTGATCCTGTGATTCCGGGTCAGTTCGAGGGCCGCCGGGGCCACTGCCCGGGCACCCAGCGAAGTGGCCACGGATGTTATGCTCTCCAGCTCGACTATTTCACCTGCCGCGACAGCGGCGGCGAAGGAGGCTGCCCCTTCCGTCTCGCAGGCGAGCACGGGCACTTTCCCCCAGCCGTTCCGGTCCATTCCCGCAGCCACGCCGCAGAGCAGGCCGCCCCCTCCCACGGAGAGAACGACGGCATCGGGCTTCGGACCCTGCTTCGCCGCTTCGTCCACGAGAGTCCCGTGGCCGCCCCACATGACGGGGTCGTCGAAGGCGTGGATGTATTTTGATTTCGGATCCTCCCCGGCCATGGCCAGGGCCAGTTCGTTGGATTCCTTCCAGCTCTCTCCGGAGACGATGACCTCCGCCCCGAGGGCGGCGATGGCGTTTTTCGCCTCTTCGGACGTGGTCACCGGGACGATGACGGTGGTGCAGACGCCGAGTTCCCTTCCGGCCCATGCGGCCGCGTAGCCGGCGTTGCCTCCCGAGGGGGAGATGAACCGGACCGCCCCCGACTTTACGGCTTCCTCGCAGACCCGCCCGATCCCACGCAGCTTGAAGGATCCTGCGGGCTGCATGTTCTCCATTTTCAGGAACACCCTCCGCCCCGAGACGGCGCCCAGGGGGACGGATTCCAGAAGAGGGGTTTCCCTGTGCAGGGCCATGGCTTACTGCCAGGTGAGGGCGTATTTCGCCATGACTGCCGGGCCGATCCAGAAGACGCTCTCGTTCAGGTCGAACTTGGGGTGATGGTGAGGGTAGTCCCGCTCATCGCCGAAGGTTGCCGGCAGGAAGAAGAAGGAGCCCGGCACCTTCTCCTGGAAGAAGGCCATGTCCTCTCCCCCCATGGTGGGTTCCGCCACTTCGTGGACCATGTCGGCGCCGAGGATGTCCTCCATGGCGGCCTTCATCTTTTCCGTCATCCCGCGGTCGTTGATGAGGGGGGGAGGGCCGTAGGTATAGGTGATGGACGCCTTGCCCCGGAGGGCCTCCGCCACGTCGGTGCAGATGGTCTTCAGCCTGTTCTCCAGGTTCTTCCTCGTCTCGGGCGAGAGGGAGCGGATGGTTCCCCTGATGGTGCAGCTCGGGGCGATGATGTTGGGCATGGTGCCGCCCTGGATGGTGCCCACGGTGATGACGGCGGAATCCAGGGGGCTCGTCTCCCTGCTGACCACGAGCTGGAGCAGGTTGACCGCCTGGCAGGCCATGGCGACAGGGTCCACGGTAAGATGGGGGGTGGCTCCATGTCCGCCCTTTCCTTCAAAGGTGACGGTGAACCAGTCGGAGGCGGCCATGAGGGCGCCGAAGCGGTATCCCGCCTCGCCGGCCTTGAACCCCTTCCAGAGGCTTCCGATGTGGAGACCGATGATGCCGTCCATGGCGGGGTTCTCGAACAGCCCGTCCTCGATCATGGCCGGGGCTCCCCTTCCGTCCTCCTCCGAGGGCTGGAAGATGAGCTTCACCGTTCCCTGGAGTTCGTCCCGGCACTCCGTGAGAATTTTTGCCGTGCCCAGGAGCATGGCGGCGTGGGCGTCATGGCCGCAGGCGTGCATGTTGCCGTTGGTGGCGGCGAAGGGGAGCCCCGTGTCCTCAGTCATGTTGAGGGCATCGTAGTCCGCCCGGATTCCCAGCACTTTTCCCGGCTTATTCCCCTTGATGAGCGCGACGATTCCCCGCATGCCGTTTCCGTGGCGGATCTCGTCCACGCCCATTTTTTCGAGTTCGTCGACGATGAATTTCTCAGTAACGGGGGTGTTGAAGCCTATTTCCGGGGTGGCGTGGAGAGCGCGCCTCCACTGGATGATCCGGTCGCTCA
>NZ_JAESIH010000074.1 GCF_016756745.1 Aminivibrio sp. | reverse complement strand
AAACGGGGAAAAGAGCTTCAACCGCCCGAAAAGGAGAAAAAACCGTGGGACGGGGAAACGAAAAGGGTTCACTTCCCCGTCCGGGGACCTGTCTCTTCTCTTGGGGAACGAACCTGCGGATTTAGGTGAGGATGGACTCCTTGCCCCGGGGCATTTTCAGGTCTATACTTAGAGAGTAAATCGTTCCGTCGGATTGGGCGTTCCAACGGTTTTTTCCGGGAGGAATCGCCCAATTTCTTTCAATTTTCGCGAGGGGGGGGGAGTTTACCGGATGAAAAAACTGCTTTTCGCGGCCTTCTCTGCCGTTCTGCTTTTATCGTACCTCCCGGGGGCCGTTTCCGCAAGAACGTACCTTTCAATCGCGACAGGAAGCACGGGGGGAACCTATTATCCTCTCGGAGGAGGCATTGCGGAAATCATCAGCAGAAATGTTCCCGAGTTCCAGGTTACCTCCGAGACGGGAAACGCTTCCGCTGCGAATATCAATCTCGTGGGGACAAGGCAGATAGAAATGGCTTTCGCCCAGAACGATATCGCCTACTGGGCGTCAAAGGGAATGGCTCCCTTTAAGGAGAGGTACGACAACATCCGCGTCGTGGCGTCCTTGTACCCGGAACATGTCCACTGCATCACCCTGAAAGGAAGCGGCGTCAATGACATTATGGACATCAGGGGCAAAAGGGTGTCCGTCGGAGCCCCCGGTTCGGGAGTCCTGGGGGACGTGTCCGCCATACTGAAACTTGCGGAACTGCGCTACTCGGACATAAGCGCCGATTTCCTGGACTTCAACAGCACCACTCGGCGCTTCAAGGACGGCCAGCTCGACGTCGGCTTCGTCGTTGCCGGATATCCTACGTCTTCCGTAACGGATCTTGCCGCCACTCATGACATCGATCTCGTCAGCTTCAATGACGATTTCATGGCAAGGCTCACGGAGGAATATCCTTACTTCATCAAGGACGCCATCCCTGCCGGGACCTACCGGGGAATAGACCGCGACATTGTAACCCCCGCGGTCATGGCAATGCTCATATGTGAAGCCGGCCTTCCCGACAACGTGGTCTACAGGTTCACAAAGGCGCTGTGGGAGAACATTGCAGACCTTCACAAGGTCCACCCGAAAGCGGCGCTCATCACCCTGGAAACAGCCCTCAACGGAGTATCCGTCCCCGTCCACCCCGGAGCGGCCAGATTTTATGTCGAAAAAGGGATGACCGTTCCCGCGGTGAAATGATCCTTCCCAAAAAATCGAATGAGTAGGAGGGGGCGGCTAGCCCCCCTCCTCTCACACCGCCGTATACCGAACGGTACGTACGGTATACGGCGGTTCGGGAACCTTCACAAAATCCGGAGTATACTATTTTCAGGCTTACGAGCCCGTGGTCCGCCCAGTAGGCGTTATCGACTCCCCATAATCGCATCTCCCGATGACGACCTGCCTTTTCGGGCGAAAAGCCGGATCTCCCCGGGTAATGTTACTGTCTTTCACTCCATGCGGCCGCTCATTTACTGCGGTCATCCTTCGGCGCATGAACTTCGCTTTGTCCGACAAGTTCGTTATCTCCGATGCCGCAGCCTCAAATGGAAGGTAGTGTACCTCGGCCCGGAGTTTTGCCGCCGGTTTCCTTCAGACCCTGCCTTGCGGCAGACGCCCTTGCCTTGAGCTAACACCTACTGCGCCTTCAGTGTTCAGGACTTACACCGTATAGACATGAACCATGTCGGGCGCGCGAAAAAAAACGGCCCGTCAGGGCCGCTTTTTTTCCGCATAGACTTTCAGCGCTTCAAGCCAGGGCTCAACCTCCATCACAGGAGAAAGACCGTTCAGCCAGTCGCTCCGCCCGCCGCCTCTGGCGCGGAGCCCGGGGCTTTCCTTCAGAAAGGCGGAAAAATCGACGGAAATTTCTTTGCCGCCATAGAGGAGAAAGGAGCCCTCGTTTTTTTCCGGCTCAGGAAGCAGCAACAGCAACACCCTGCCGGGATTGGCGTCTGACCATTTCCGTGCCGCGGGAGCTGCGAGTTCCCTGGAAAAACCGGGAAGGACCGCGGCGGAAACAGGCAGTCCTCCGGCGCTGAAGTCTTCCGCAGGAAGGGAGATATATTGGGAAGCCCTCTCCATCAACTTCCGCAGGGCCCCGTTTTCCTCCTGAAGCCCGCCTACAACCCGGCCAAGCTGGGAGAGTCTGCAGCCTATGCTCCGAACAAGTCTGCGGGCTGCCTCGCTGTATTCCTGGCGAAGCACCGACCCGTCCACGGAAAACTTGAACTCCCAGTCCGGCGAGGTTCCCCGGAAAGCCGTGATGAAGAGGTTTCCCACCTTGCCGGTGGACGAAACATGGCTCCCCGAACAGGCGATGGCGTCATATCCGGGAATGCGGACCACCCTGATGGTTTCATCGGCGATTCTGCTCCAGTTTCCCTTTATTCCGGGAAGGTGTTCCGCCTCGTCCTTCGAAAGCATGACGGTTTCAACGGGAAGGTCTTCCGCAACTATCTTGTTGCCTTCCTTCTCCGCTTCGAAGAGCACATCCCAGTCCAGTTCACCATCCCAGGTCAAATATACCGACGTTTCGGCGCTGTCAACGGCAACCTTGAAAACCCGGAGCCCGGGATGGGCCTTTTCGAGAGCCCTTGAAAGGATATGTTCCCCCGTATGCATCCTCGAGAGGAGGCGATGCCGCTCCAGGTCCGCCTCTCCTTCCACTTCCATTCCGGGGGCAGGAGAACCCTTTTCCGCTTTTCCCGTGACAGCCAATCCTCCGTCCCGTTTTTCCGTGTCGTCGATTTGGAACCGGAAATCCTCCGTCCAGAGACTCCCAGAGTCCCCGGGCTGCCCTCCTCCGGAAGGATGAAGGTCTCCGCCGGAGAGAAGAAGGGTAAATTTCTTCTTTTTTTCATCCGATGATAGAACATCCAGAATGGTCGCCCTGAAACTCACGGTCACCGCCCCTTTTCCTGCCAATGTGGAAATAACACAAAGCCGGGATCAATCCCGGCTTTCGATTTTCTATGGCGCGCCTGTGGCGATTCGAACGCCAGACCCTCGGCTCCGGAGGCCGATACTCTATCCGCTGAGCTACAGGCGCAATGGCTGCCCCAAAAGGCGAAGTTAATTCTACCCTCGAACGAAGGAACCGTCAAGGAGCGGGAAATTGTCTTTCAATAGAGCCCCTGAGGTCCATGGGAACGAATTATTTGTTCGGGCCGACGCCCGTCACTGCGAATGCTCCGGGCGAACGATCATGGTTTGCGTTTCGTTTCAAGTTCGTCCAGCACCCTGCGGACATCACCCGCACATCAGGTCCCGGACGGGTTTTTTGCCGCGCATTCACAGGTTCCGGCATTTTTCGACGAGAGTATTTTTACGAGGATGGCGGAACGCCCGGTGACAAGATACTCTTTTTCAATATCTTCCCGGGAATACCCGAAGCAGTAGCATACAAGCCTGCCTTCAGTCACTTTCTTTCCCTCCCTTGCTCCTCGCGAGCTGCAATCCGCGTCTTATTTCCGGAACTCCACCACTGTGACGCCGAAGCCGCCTTCCGACGGGCCTCCGAGCCTATAGGACGCCACGTAATTCAGGGAGGAGCAGAGGGCGTGCACTTCCCTCCTGAGTATGCCTTCTCCCCGCCCGTGGATGACGGTGACCTGGTCGTAGCCCATGCGCATGGCCTGGTCGAGGTAGCGCTCGACCACGGGAAGAGCTTCATCCACGTTCATTCCCCTGACCATGATCGAAGGAGGAACCCGGTCCGGGGATATGGAAAAGGATTCGGGAGGAGTAACGGCCCCCTTGGGTTTCTTTTTGGTGGGAAGAAGCTTTTTGACATCCACTTCCATCTTCATGACGCCCGCCCTGAGAAGAGCCCGGTTTCCCCTGATGGACTCAATGGTCCCGACGATTTCCGTCCCCGCGACTTGGGCGGCCGTTCCGACGGAAGGGGAAAACTCTCCGTCGTCGGCGGCGCCACTTCGGAGAAGCCGTTTTTCCTGATTCTGCTCCAGATGTTTTCTTTCCGAGCGGACTTTTTCGCTCGTGTCCCGAATCTGGCGATGGACTGCTGATTTTGCGGAGTCTTCAAGCTGCTTCAGCAGCTTTCTGCTTGATTCCTCAGCTTTTTCCAGGATAGATGCAGCCTTCCGCTCCGCCTCGGAAAGAATCCTGTCCCTGCGGGATTCGATTTCTCTCATCTTGTCGTCGTACTTCTTTTTTTCTTCCAAAAGGCTTTTCCGCAAGGCCGCTATCTCCCCCTCCGCCCTGTCGAGCCATGCTTTTCTCTCGTTGAGTTCCCCTATCAGGTCTTCTACGGGGGCCTCTCTTTCGCTGAGAACCTTCCGGGCCTTTTCAAGCACCTTTTGCGGAAGACCGTACCTCCCGGCGATGAGCAGGGCGTTGCTCTTTCCCGGTACCCCGAGAAGCATCCTGTAGGTGGGGGAAAGGGATTCAATGTCGAATTCCATGCTGGCCGTTTCCACTCCCGGTGCGGTAAGGGCGTATTGCTTCACGGGATTGTGGTGGGTGGTGGCCAAGGTAAGTCCCTTTTCCCTGGTCAGGGTATCGAGGATGGCGATACCGAGGGCTGCCCCTTCCTGGGGATCCGTCCCCGCTCCAAGTTCGTCGAGGAGAACCAGGGACGTACGGTCCGCCTGCTCGAGAATGGAAATGATATTTTTCACGTGGGCGCTGAAGGTGGAAAGATTCTGCTCAATACTCTGCTCGTCGCCGATATCGGCGAATATGGAACCGATATTGCCCACCACGGAATCCTCCCCCGCAGGTATGGGCAGGCCGCACCAGGCAAGGTAGACGCAGACTCCGGCCGTCTTCAGGACCACCGTCTTGCCGCCCGTATTCGGCCCCGTTATGACGAGGCTCCGAAAACGGTCCCCGCACCTGATCGTCACGGGCACGGCAGCATCGCCGAGGAGGGGATGCCGGGCCTCCTGGAGGACAAACATGGTCTTTTCGGCATACTGGGGCAGTTTCCATCGTTTCTTCGCCATGACCTCCGCCGCGCCGTAAAAAAGATCGAGGTCAGAGAGAACGTTTTCGCATTCCGAAAGAGGCCGTTCCCTGGCAAGGATCACTTTGGTGAGCCTCCGCAAGATGGCCCGCTCTTCCTCCTTTTCATCCCGTACTCTCAGGGCAAGCCTGTTGTTTAGTGGAACGAGGGCGGAGGGTTCCATGTAGACGGAGCTGCCTGACCCTGACCGGTCCACCACCGTTCCCGGGAAGCGGTTGACGAACTCCTGCCGGACGAGAAAAACGAAATGTCCGTTTCTGAAGGCCGTCACCCTTTCCTGCAGCATATGGGCAAGAGAAGGGTTATCGAGAATGTTCTGGGCCGACCGGCGTATCTGCCGGCGAAGAGTCTCAAGGTCATGGCGTATTTCCGCAAGTTTAGGGGAGGCGGAATCATAAAGATTCCCCTTGTCGTCCAGCACACCGAGGGCATCCGACTCTTCCGAAAAATCCCGTATCTGCCGGCTGAGACTGTCGAAAAGAGGATAGGCGTCCCGGTGCTTCACCAGATGTTCCCTGGTCATCTTCGCCAGGGAGAGAAACCGGGCAACGGAAGCCAGCTCCTCACCGGTGAGCAATCCTGACTTCCGTGCCTCCGCCGTCAGCCCTGAGATGCATCCGGAAGAGTTCCACGGCCATTCGCCGAAGGTGTCCCTGCAGGACATATAGCTTTTGAAAAGGGCTACCCTTTCCTCAAGGGATTTCCCGTCTCCCCTGGGCCTCAGCCTGCCGATGGCCGACAAACCGAGTTCGCCCCTGACACAGGAGGCGAACTCGGCAAGAATCTTCGGTATTTCGAGGATTCTGAGAATGTCTTCCCTAACCTCCATTGCCGCCCTCGACTTTTTCCGGGAAGAGCCCGGGAAGATTCAGGCCCGGCAGGGAAAAATTCTCCGGGAAGAAATCGTATTTCCGGAGAAAATCCTGTATGCCCGGCCATGCGGCGTCCGCACCGCGCATAACGTAGCTCGACTCCATCCATTCCGTGGGCAAGAAGGGAGAATAGGTGGTGATGCCCACGTAAAGAAACAGGATGAGAACGGCCCCCTTGAAAATACCGGCGGCGGCGCCGAAAAACCTGTCGGCGAAGGTAAGGGACGCAAACTTCAGGAAGGCTTTGACAATCCGGCAGATCGAGGCGGCTAGAACGACAACCCCAATGTAGATGGCAACCATAAAGCCTACGGACACCATGGACAGATTGGCCTCCGGGAACATGGAGAGGATCCACGCCGCAGGCACGCCGGAATATTTCCAGGCCACTATGACGCCTCCAACCGTACCGAGAAGGGAAAATATTTCCCCTGACAATCCACGGAACAGGCCCCTGACGGCAAAGGAAGCCACAATCAGGGCAATGGCAATGTCAAAAACGGACGAAAAAGTCATAGCCCCTCCTTTTCCTGAATATTATCAAGCGATCGTTCGAGTTTTTTTCCGAGTTTCTCAAGCAGCCACGCAAGCTGGAGACAGGAAAGGAGCAGAAGGCTCTCCTGGTCGAGAGAATCTTCGAACTCCCTTGTAATCTCAGCAGACAGGTCGGTTATACCCTTGATGCTTTCGTCGTCGAGAGTGGTTTTCAGAAAGTATGATTTTTTCCCTATCCGGATCGTCACTTCACGAAGGGTGGCGTCCACTCCTAGGGTCTCCTTTCACCTCTGTCGTCCTGGCCGTTTGCCTGGGGCTGCCCTGCCTCGGGCATGAGCGAACTGAGCTTTTCGTACAGGGTTTTCATCTGTCCTTCGATCTGGCTCTTTTCCTTCTGGAAGGAGAGTTTTTCCCGCTCCAGTATCTCGAGGTTGCGCCGGTTCTCCTTCGATAATCGGATGCACTCCAGCTCTTTTTCCGAGAGTTTGTTCTTCATCTCGTTGATCTGGACGCGAAGCTGGTCTCTCTCGCTCCTCAGGGACGCGACCATCTCCACGAGCCTATCGGCAAGTTGTTCGATATGACTGATCGTGACCATGAAAATCTCCTCCTATCGAAGAATATAGCCCCTGGCTTCCATTTTCGCTCGGACACCGGCGTGCACCGCATCGACTTCCGCATCGGTGAGGGTTTTGTCGTTCCGCTGGTAGGCGAGGGAGAAAGCAAGACTTCTGTATCCGTCGGGTATTCCCTTTCCGGAGTAGATATCGAAGAGACGTATTCTTCTGAGCAGGTCGCCCCCTTCACTCCGGATTGCTGCCGTGACATCCTCCATGGGGCTCTCCACCGGCACGAGCAGGGAAATGTCCCTGTATACCGGCGGGAACTGGGAGTTTTCCCTGAAGACAGGAAGATACTCCTTGACCAGGGGTTCCAGGTCGAGCTCAAAGGCGTAGACGGGAGAACATTCGATATCCTTCTCAATGGCCGGCTTCAGCCGGAGCAGGTATCCGACGGGGTGCCCCTCCAGCATGATGACCGCTGTCTGCCCCCGATGCCCGAAGGGCTCTTCGCCCTGGACAAACCCGAGTGAAACACCCCTGCTCTCAGCGAGAGCAAGAATATCCCCTTTCAGGGAAAAGAGGTCGTCGGCTCCGGCGGGACCGAAAGGAAGGCGGGGGTCACGGCCGCCGTAGACGAGGCCGGAGATGCGCTCCACTTCCTCATGCCCGCCTCCGTCGAGAGGAAGAAACACCCTGCCGAGCTCGAAGACTCTCACAGGGGCCTTCCATCCGGCCTGGACAGTCTGCTCTACGCTCCGGATCAACCCGGGGAGCAACGTGGTCCTCATCCTCGACTGCTCGACACTCAGCGGGTTCGCCAGCTCCAGGGGGCGGGCTCTCCTGTCCTCGGGCGGAAGTCTGAGGAGCTCCACGAAGGAGGGAGACAGAAAGCTGTAGTTCACAAGTTCCACATACCCCCTGGAGAGGAGGATGGTCCGTATGCTGCCCTTCACCCTGGTGATATCGCCGATGTCTCCCCGACCGAAAAGAGCCTGGGGGAGGCGTGGGGCCAGGGTTTCGTTGTATCCCCGAATTCTTCCGACCTCTTCGATAAGATCTTCTTCGATGGCGATGTCGGGGCGCCAGGAAGGAACTGAAAACACCCGTTTCCCCTTTTCCGAGGCAATCTGCCGTAGCCCGAGTCTGGCGAGGATGGCAGAAGCTCCGTCCAGATCGTCGGTAAGAAGGATTTTCCGCAGGTTCTTTTCGGTAAGGGCAACTTCTCTCCGGGCAGGCTCAATGGAGAAGGCAGTCTTGAAGACGTAGCCCGTTTCCGCTGCGCCCCACTCTTTCAGAAGGGAAGCAATATAGCTCAGGGTCAGCTCCGACAGGTTCGAGTCCACCGTCCTGGCATAGCGGAAAGCCGCCTCAGAGTTTATGCCAAGCCGCCGGGACGTCCTGCTGACGCGGATGGCATCGAAGGTTGCCGATTCGATGAATACCGTCCTGGTTTCCGGCAGGATATCGCTGTTTTCTCCGCCCATGACACCGGCGATGCCAATGGGCTTTCCGGCGCTGGTTATGAGGAGATCGGAATTTTCGAGTTCATGCCGTTTCCCGTCCAGGGTGGTGATCACCTCTCCAGGTTTCGCCGAACGGACCGTGATCTCCAGAGCGTCAAGCCGCCCGGCATCGAAGGCATGGGTCGGCTGGCCGAGGGTCAGCATGGCGATGTTGGTAGCGTCCACCATTCCGCTGATCGGCCTCATGCCGAGGAAAGTCAGGGCAATCCGTGTCTTCAGGGGGGACGGGACAGGTCTGAGCCCCGTCGCCAGACCAAGACAATATTTAGTGCACCCGTCATCCAGAATGGAAATGCCGTCGAAGGGTACCGGCCATTCGGCGGCCTTCTCCGGAGGCGCTATGTCAGCGGGGTTCTTCTTCCATTCCGCCCCGGGGAACAGGGCATACACTTCCCTGGCCACGCCAAGGAGGCTCAGGAGATCACCCCGATTCGGCGTGATGGAAAGATCAAGGATGGCATCATCGAGGCCGAAAAGTTTCACCACGTCGCCGCCCAAGGGAGAGTCTCCCGGAAGGCGGAGAATGCCGAACTCGTCCGCAGCCTCGGGCACGCCCAGTTCGGCTGCGGAGAGCAGCATGCCCTCACTGTTGACGCCGCCGAATTCCCTGGTCCCCAGAACCGTTCCGTCGGCAAGGACGGCGCCGGGCCGCCCGTAGGGTACCCTGTCTCCCTCAGAAAGGTTCGGAGCAGCGGTGACCACAACGGCGGCGCCGATGCCGTCCCGTACCCCGGCAACGAAAAGGTTTTCCTTTTCGGGATGGCGCCCGAGGTTTTCGATCACAGCTACTTGAATGTTCTTCAGCAGGGCGCAGGGCCTTTCAACCGATTCCACCTCGCACCCGGTAAGGGTGAGCCGTTCGGCCACTTCCTCCAGGGTTGCGGGAATGGAGAGCACTTCGTTGAGCATATTCCAGGAAATCAGCATGAGAGAGTCCTCCCCGAGAGAAGAAAGGGCACGTTGCCTTCAAAGAGGACGCGCAGGTCGGTGAGCCTGTATTTCAGCATGGCAATACGGTCGAGGCCGATGCCCCATGCAAAGCCGTTGTAGACTTCAGGATCGATCCCCCCGTACCGGAGCACGTTGGGGTGCACCATTCCGAGTCCCGCCACTTCGAGCCACCCCGTACCCTTGCAGATTCTGCAGGATGGATTTTTGCCCGAGCATTCAACGCACTCGATATCCAGCTCCTGAGAGGGCTCGGTGAAGGGGAAATAACTCGCCCTGTAACGTGCTTTCAGGGGGCGGGAAAAAATGGCAGCCATAAGCGTTTCCAGGCACCCCTTCATGTCGGCTACGGAGATGTCCTTCTCCACCAGGAGGCCTTCGAGCTGGTTGAACATGGGGGAATGGGTGGGATCGCTGTCTCTGCGGTACACCTTTCCGGGGCAGACTATCCGTATGGGGGCACCGTACTTCAGCATGGACCGGACCTGCACAGGTGAAGTATGGGTCCTGAGCAGCTTCCCGTCGGGAAAATAAAAGGTGTCCTGCATGTCCCTCGCTGGGTGGGACGCAGGAATGTTGAGGGCCTCGAAATTGTGGAAATCGTCCTCGATTTCGGGGCCGAGGGCCACGGAAAATCCAAGTCCGGCCAGAATTTCCACCACGTCATGGGTGAGCTGTGCCACCGGATGGATTCCGCCCCATTCCCTGCCCCGGGCAGGAAGGGTGACGTCGATGCGGTTCCGTCGCTCTTCTTCAGCCGATTCTGCCTCTTCGACGGCTCTCTTTTTTTCGGCAAGACGGGCTTCAATGATGTCTCGGAGAGAGTTCACCGCCTCTCCTGCGGCAGGACGCTCCTCGGGAGGGAGCGATCCGATCTTTTTCAGGAAGGAGGTCAGAATTCCCTTTTTTCCGAGAAAAGTCACCTTCACCTGCTGCAGTTCCTCGGACGTTGCCGCCCTGGAAAGCTGTACGGCGAAGTCTTGTTCTATTGTATGCAGTTCGCCGGGAATTGATGTCACTTGCCGTTTCCCTCCTTGTTCTTTTTCTCCATCATTTTTGCGATGTCATCATCCGTTCCGGCGACAAGAAGCTTGTCGCCTTCCTGGATGACGCTGTCCGGCCGGGGCAGGAAGCGGCTTCCCTTCCGGTCAAAAAGGAGAACTATGCCATTATACTTCTTCCGAAAATCGAGTTCCATCAGCGATTTCCCCACCATTCCCGCCGATGCTTCAATCTCGCCGACGAGAACGTTTCCGCCCGGTATGGCGGAAAAGGCCGAAAGCCATGGGTTGACCAGTGTTTCCGCTATATTCTTGCCTGCATCCCTTTCCGGGAAAACCACCTTGTGGGCTCCCACTCGTGAAAGCACCCTTCCGTGAATCGAGGTCTGGGCTCTCGCAATGACTTTCGGGATCTCCAGCCCCTTCAGGATGGCCGTGGCAAGGATGCTTGCTTCAATATTGTTCCCGATCGCCACGACGGCGATATCCGCCTCTTTCGCACCTACCTTCAGAAGAAGGTCTTCATCTGTAGCATCGAGCTGGGCACAGTACTCCACAACGTCCGCAACTTCCTCGACCCTTTGCTTGTTTATGTCCACGGCGATTACATGCTGACCGAGTTCTGCCAGTTTTTCGCAGACGGAGACGCCGAAGCGCCCGAGTCCAACTACAAGGATGGTCCGTTTATTGTCCATGGTCCGCCTCCCTGTTATCCTACGGGGATGTTCGTTTCGGGAAAGGTGATTTTCGACGCCTCCCGGTCCCGGGAGATCATCCCGTACATGAATGTAAGAATACCAACCCGACCCCAGAACATCAACAGGATGATGATCACCTTTCCCGGAGCTGAAAGGGACGGCGTAACGCCCAGTGAAAGCCCCACGGTTCCCATGGCCGAAATCGCTTCGAAAGCCAGGGTAACGAAAGGGAAGGGTTCAATGAGACTCAGGAAAATAATGCCGAGCAGAACAGTGAGGACATACAGGACGGTAACCGCAAGAGCCCGCCTCACATTGCCGTCGGGAATCCTTCTGTTTCCTATGATCATGCTCCTTCCCCGTATTTCGGAAAGGGAGGAATAAAAAAGCAGTCCCGCTGTGGTGGTCTTGATCCCTCCTCCGGTGGACCCCGGTGATGCGCCGATGATCATAAGAATGCACAGGACAAAAACCCCGAGGGATGAGAAAGACGGTATGGGAATCGTGTTGAAGCCGGCTGTCCGTGCCGTAACGCTCTGGAAAAGAGCGTTCCAGATCTTCAGGGGAAAAGAACGGCCGGAGAGCCCCCCATCGACGTCCGAAGCCAAAAGGAGTACTGTCCCAGCCGCGATCAGGACGGCGGTTGTCCTGAGAACAAGAAGGGAATGGGCCGACAGGTGAGACCGTTCCCGCAGCCGGGCGAAGATGTCACTGATGACCAGGAACCCGAGACCTCCCGTTACGATGAGAGCCATGATCACTCCGGGAAGAAGAAACTGCCCGGAATACCCTTCCAATCCACCCAGCACGGTGGAAAAACCGGCGTTGCAGAAGGCGCTCACGGAATGGAAGACGGCGTGGAAAAGAGCCTCCCCCGGAGGGAAAGACCGAAGAAACACGATAAGGAGAGGAAGGGACGCGGCAGCCTCCACAGTGAGGGTAAATCTCAGCATCCGGAAAAGCAGTTTTACGGCTCCTGAGGGGGTATCAACTCCAAAGCCCCCGGTAAAAAGCAGCCGCTGCCGTATGCCGACCCGCCTTCCCAGCAACACCATGATGGCAGTGGCTGCCGTCATGACCCCGAGACCGCCGAGCTGGATAAGAAGAAGAACTACCCATTGGGATGCGGGTGCGAGGTCCTTGCCTGTGTCCACAACAACAAGCCCCGTCACGCACACTGCCGATGTACTGGTGAAGAGAGCGTCGAGAAGAGAAAGAGGCTTTCCATGCCCGGAGTTGAGAGCCCAAAGAAGCAGGGTTCCCGCCGCGATCAACGACAGGAACCCCAGGGTAATGGTCTTTTCAATCCGGAGCGAGCTGTAGGTCTTCACTTTCAGCCGGGCTGGCGGCTATCTGCCCAGGGCGCTCCGTGCCTGTTCGGAGAGCTTGATGAATGCAGGCATGTCGTTGATGGCCAGCTCGGAAAGCATCTTCCGGTTGATGGAGATTCCCGCCTTCTTCAGCCCGTTCATCAGGACGCTGTAGGACAGTCCCTGCGCACGGGAAGCGGCGTTGATACGGGTAATCCACAGCCGCCGAAAATCCCTCTTTTTTTTCTTCCGGTCGGCATAGGCCCTCGATAGGGAATGGAGGTAGGCCTCCCTGGCCCTTCTGTAAACATTCTTTTTTCGACCCCAGTAACCCTTGGTAATGGAAAACAGTTTCTTTCTTTTTCTATCGCTAGCGCTACCACCTTTGACGCGGGGCATCGCACGTCACCTCTTTCATGAAAATTGACTGTTAAACGGTATGTTCCTCAGCTGTACGGAAGCAATTTTCTCATGTACTCCATCTGCGTATCGTCAACGTAAGCGGTTTTGCGGAGCTTTCTGAGTCTCGAAGGGCTCTTGTGGGTAAGCAGGTGTCCCCTTCCCGCCTTGCGGTAGGAGAGTTTCCCCGTTCCTGTAAACGAGAATCTTTTTTTCGCTCCCGAATGGGATTTAAGTTTGGGCATGATGTGTTCCTCCTTCCCGGTATATTGAGTCAAGATTAAAGCCCGCCGCTGTGCACGGCAGGCGGAAAAGCGGTGTGCATTCTATGGGATCACGGAATTACTCTGCCGGTTTCTCCGCGGAGACCGGTGTTGTCTCCTTCGGCTTTCCATTGTTCTTTTTTTCAGTCGCCTCGGCGCCTTCGTTCTTTTTTTCGGGCTTCGGAGCCATCTTTCCCTGGCCGGGAGGAAGGGGAGTGAGCATGATCCTCATGTAACGACCCTCCATACGGGGGTTCCCTTCACTTTTGCCGAGGCCTTCGCAGTCGGCGATAACCCGGGCAAGCACTTCCTCGCCTTTGTTGAGAAAGGACATTTCGCGGCCGCGGAAGAACACCGAGACCTTTACCCTGTGGCCGTCCTCGAGAAAGCCCTTGATTGCCCGGACCTTGAAATCGTAGTCGTGCTCGTCGATTTTCGGGCGCATCTTCATCTCTTTGAGGGCCTGGACCTTCTGTTTCTTTCTCGCGTCCTTCTCCTTTTTCTGGAGCTGGTAGCGATATTTCCCGTAGTCCAGTATCCTGCAAACGGGAGGGTTGGCCTGAGGAGCCACTTCTACCAGGTCGAGCTGCCGTTCCTCCGCCAGCCGGATTCCCTCCGCCGTGGGTATTACCCCCAGCTTGACGCCGTTTTCGTCGATGAGGAGCACTTCACGGGATGTTATTTCACGGTTGACTCTGGGATCTCCGTCTTCTTTTCTTGTTACTATAACCTTTCACCTCCGTATGAAATATGAAGAGGGGCCGGTGAAGCCACCGGCCCCTCGATAGCGTACGAGAGATTCTCCGAGACCGGAAAGCACGCTTCGCCGTCCGGTGAGAGGGTGGCCCCTCTGCTTTGCGCTGATTGTAAGAAATCCTGACGAATATATCACACAGCCCGGGAAAAGGCAATCTTTTTTTCCGCCCCTGAATCGGCAGGTTTTTCAGGCAGAGGGGGTGTCGCCGGGCATAAGGGGAATTCGCCCTCCCCAGGGGCGAAGAGTTTATCCCCCGGGAGAGGGCGCCTGAGGTGAGAAAAACCGACACGGATGTCGGTTTCACAAGCAGGCAACCGGCAAACGCAGGGAGCCGCGGGACTCGCTTGGGCAGTTGTCACGAACGACAATCCGCACCCCCCGCCCAAGCGAGTTCCGGTGACGCTCCACGCTGGGGTGCGGATTTAGGCGCCCCTGAAGAATGTATCAGGGGGACGTCTCTCTCCTGGCCGCCCCGCCTGCGGAGAACCAGTGCAAGGCCACGAGCACGGCAAAAAAAACGAAGCTCGAGATTCGCAGCACTCTCAGCGGATTGACCATGAAAATTCCCGCCAGGACAAACAGTGCTCTTTCAAAGAAGGGCATGTCCCTTTTGAACATTCCTATGATGCCGCAGGAAAGGGAAAACACGCCGACAATGGCGGTGAAAACGTCGAGAAGATACCTCGGCAGAACGAAGTCTATGAAAAGAAGATCGGGATTGTAAACGAACAGGAACGGCAGCAGCAGGCCGGAGAGAGCCAGCCCCAGGGCGGCCATGGCCACCTTAAAGGGGCGTGCTCCCGCGAGCCCGGCAGCCGTGTAGCTTGTCAGGGCCACGGGTGGGATCACCGCCGACATTGTGCCGTAGTAGAAGGCGAAGAAATGAGCCGCCAGGGGGTGGACTCCCATCTGTTGGAGTGCCGGAGCGGCGATCGTTGCCGTTATGATATAGCAGGGCGTTGCGGGAAGCCCCATGCCGAGGACAATGGCGGCGATCATGCACAGGATGAGGGCGGCCCAGAGTTTTCCTCCTGCAAACATAATGATGTTCATGGCGATCACCTGGCCCAACCCCGTCATCCCAACAGCACCGACGATGAAGCCCACAATAGCGCAGGAAATACCGACCGGTGCGGCGCTCCTGGTTCCTCCGTCCAGAGCCTCGATGACCTCCCGTATCCCCATGCGGGTTGACCGCTTCAGGGAAGAGACCAAAACGATGGCAAACAGACCGAGGAAGGCGGAATACAGGGGCGTGTAGCCTGCCACGAGAAGGTAGATGATGACCGCGAGAGGAATGGTCATGTGTCCCTTGTCGAGCATCGTCGCCTTGAGGGAAGGGATATCTCCTGGTTCCATGCCCTTCAACCCCCTTTTCTTGGCCCTCAGGTCCACCATGAACATGATGGCGAGATAATACAGAAGCGCGGGAGTGAAGCCGGCGATCATAATTTTCACGTAGGGAATCCCCAGGAAGGTGCTCATGATAAAAGCGGATGCACCCATGATGGGCGGCATGAGGATGCCGCCGGTACTGGCAGCCGCTTCAACAGCCCCGGCGAAATAAGGCATGTACCCCACCCTCTTCATCAGCGGAATGGTGAATGCCCCCGTGGTAGCGACATTGGCCTGGGCACTTCCAGAAATGCTCCCCATGAGAGCCGAGGCTACCACAGCCACCTTGGCGGGCCCTCCCCTGTATCTCCCGGCGAGGGCGAGGGAGAAGTCGTTGAAGAACTCGCTTGTTCCGGAGGCCGCCAGGAATGCTCCAAAGAGGATAAACATGAAAACGTAGCTGGAAGAAACCATGAGGGTGACACCGTAAATTCCCTGGTCAGTGAGAGCCATCCGGATGATGATTCTTTCCCAGTTGAATCCTCTGTGGGCGAAGAGCCCGGGGAAGTAAGGCCCGAGGCGGGTATAGGCGAGGAAAAGGAGGCTGAGCACTGTCAGGGGCAGGCCGACGGCCCTTCGGCTCGCTTCTACCAGAAGTACCATGGTGACTACTGCGACCGCAAGGTCGGTGAAGGTGGCCTGAAGGTTCGACTGAATCAGTCTGTCATAGGTGAGAAGCAGCCAAGCCATGCACCCGAGGGAGACGCCCGCCAGAACCCAGTCGGGCATGGAAGGGCGTTCTCTGGGGGATCCGGCAAATGCCGGATAAAAAAGAAAGATGATCGCCATGAGGGTTCCGAGGTGAATGGCATTCATCTTGATGGCAATGAGCAGGCCGACGCTGTTCATCCAGAAATGGACAAGAGCTGTGGAAACGGTAAGGACAAGGGCGGCCCTGCCTGCTGCTCCGGACAGTTTTCTTGTTGGGATGGACTCTCCCGGCAGAAGTGCGGAAAGTATTTTTTTCATCCGGTTTCGCTCCTCCGAAAAAAGGGCGGCATGGGGCAAAAGAAGCCCACGCCGCCCAGATTGATTTGTTAACCCTGCCCCTGGAATCAGGGAAGAAGATCCTGGGGAATGGTTACCCCCATTTCTTTGAAGAACTTCACAGCGCCCGGGTGAAGGGGAGCGCCAAACAGACCGTCCACGGGATTGTCGAAGTCCACCTTCGTAAAGGCTGCGTGTTCATTCTTCAGGTCTTCTTTCCTGCTGTATATTATCTTCAGCATGTCATAAACAAGTTCCTCAGGCACATCCTTCCTTACGAGAAGGGCAGACTTGATTCCGGCCACCCTGAGTTCCTTTTCCTGGTTAGGATACGTTCCGGCGGGGATGAGAACTCCGGCGTAAAAGGGAGCCTCTTTTTTCAATTTCGCAAGATCCTCGGGAGAGAACTCAAGCATGCTCACTTCCTGCCGCCCTGCATAAAGCTCGGCCACGGCAGCCACGGGAACGCCGGCTTCGGCGTTGAATGCATCGAGCTGGCCGTTCTGAAGAGCTTGGGAAGCTTCGCTATACCCAACGTACTCCGCCCTGATATCGTCGAAAGAGAGCCCCGCAAGAGCTTTCAGCAGAACCCGGGAGCTAAACTCCGTTCCGGAGGCGGCAGGGCCGACGGCGACCTTCTTGCCCTTCAGATCTGCCCATGTTTTGATGCCGGAGGAGCCGCTCACTATAAACTGGGTCACATCGGGCCACAGGCCCATGACATAGCGGAGGTTCTCAATTTTCTTCCCTTCGTAGCGGCCCGTTCCGGTATAGGCAAAACCGGTCAGGTTCGCCATGGCGATGGCCATCTCGGCCTCGTCGCGCTGCATCATGTCAAGGTTTTCCACTGTTCCTCCCGAACTCTGGGCGGACCATTTGTACCCCCTGTCCATGAGTGCGGCATTAAAATGGTTGGCGAGGATAGTGCCGATGGGATAGTAAGTACCTCCGGTGGAGCCGGTGACGATGGTGACGAACTTGCTGGAGGCAACAGCCGACCCTGCGGCGGAGAGAAGGAAAAACGCGAGGCAGAACAGAACCAGGATTTTTTTGTTCCACTTCATACTTCTTCACCCTTTCTCTTGTTATGATGTTTCTCGATGCTCAAAAGCAGTATTCCGAATACTTTAATGAAGAACGCAAAAAATTATAGCAACTTAAGGGAACGGATTCAACATATTCCGCTCAACCTAAATCCGCACCCTAAAAAATAAAAAACCTCTCTGGACTGTTCGGAGAACAGTGGTAAGGTAGTGTTTAGGAAGGCACAACCCTTCACCAGAGAGGTGCAATCATTATGACTGAAAAGGCGAAGAAAATCCACATCGAAATGAAGAGCGCCTAAATCCGCAGGCATCGGGGAACGCTTGGACGGGGGGTGCAGATTGTCGTTCGTGACAACTGCCCAAGCGAGTCCCACGGCTCCCTGCGTTCACCGGTTGCCTGCTTGTGAAACCGACATCCGTGTCGGTTTTTCTCACCTCAGGCGCCCTCCCCCGGGGGGATAATCTCTTCGCCCCTGGGGAGGGCGAAGAGTTCTCGCTCCGCGCTCTTTGCGGAGATATCCCCTAGAGAGGGTTGAACTCCGCAGCCAGGACCTCCCTGAACTGGTTCATGGACATGGTCCCTAGATCGCCCCGGCTCCGCTCCCTGGGGGCGACGCCGCCGGACTTCCTTTCCTTCTCTCCCACCACTACCATGTAAGGAATTTTCTGGCTCTGGGCGTCACGGATTTTTTTGCCGAGCTTTTCATCCCGCTCGTCCACTTCCACCCGGATTCCCGAATCCCGAAGCTCCGCCGCCACGGTACCTGCGTATTCAGCGAAGTCGCCCGAAACAGGAAGAATCCGCACCTGCACCGGTGCGATCCAGTAGGGAAATGCTCCGGCAAAGTTCTCCACAAGAATGCCGAAGAAACGCTCAAGACTGCCGAGGACAGTTCGGTGGAGCATCACTGGCCGGTGTTCCTTGCCGTCGGCCCCCACGTAGGAGAGATCGAACTTTTCGGGCATCTGGAAGTCCAGCTGTATGGTGCCGCACTGCCAGGTTCTCCCTATGCAGTCCTCGAGATGGAAGTCGATCTTGGGTCCGTAGAATGCCCCGTCGCCGGCGTTCAGCCTGTACTCCGACCCTGTCTCTTCAAGGGCCTGCTTCAGGGCATTCTCAGCAATAGTCCACTGCTCTTCCGAGCCCATGGAGTTATCCGGCCGGGTGGACAGTTCCATGGTGTACTTGAAGCCGAAAACGTCCCTGTAAATGAAATCGCAGAGGTTCATGATCCCGATGATCTCGTCCTTGACCTGGTCGGGGCGGCAGTAGAGATGGGCGTCGTCCTGGGTGAAGCACCTGACCCTCATGAGCCCGTGAAGAACGCCGCTCCGTTCATGCCTGTGAACCACCCCGAGCTCCGCCATGCGCATGGGCAGGTCACGGTAGCTCCTGAGCTGGGTTTTGTAGACCAGCATGCCGCCCGGACAGTTCATGGGCTTGATGGCAAAGGGGTGCTCGTCGATTTCGGTGAAATACATGTTTTCCCGGTAGTGATCCCAGTGGCCGGACCGTATCCAGAGATCCCGGTCCAGGATGAGAGGCGTCCGGATCTCGCTGTACCCCCGTTTTATGTGCTCTTTCTTCCAGAAGTCCATGAGACAGTTCATGATCACCATGCCCTTTGGGTGGAAGAAAGGAAAACCGGGGGCCTCGTTCTGGAGGCTGAAAAGATCAAGCTCCCTGCCGAGGCGGCGGTGATCCCTGCTCTTCGCCTCTTCCATCCTGCGGATGTACGCCTCCAGGGCATCCTCGGTAGCAAAAGCGGTGCCGTAGACCCGGGTGAGCATGATGTTCTTTTCGTCCCCCCTCCAGTAAGCTCCCGCCACGGTGAGAAGGCGGAAATGCTTCAGGTAGGACGTGTTCGGCACATGGGGTCCGCGGCAGAGGTCAGCGTAGTCACCCTGGAAATACAGGGACACATGATCCTCCTCCAGCCCGGATATGATCTCCGTCTTGTAAGGATCGTTCTTCTCCATGAAGTAGGCAAGGGCTTCCTCTCTGGTCATTTCCCGCCGTTCCACGGGAATCGCCCTTTTTGCAAGGCGCCGCATTTCCTTTTCAATTTTGGGGAGGTCTTCCTCGGTGATGCCTCCGGGAATTTCCATATCGTAGTAGAATCCGTCCTTTATGGAAGGGCCCACACCGTACCGGGTACCGGGATAAAGTTCCGACACCGCCTGGGCCATAAGGTGAGCTGCGGAGTGACGGAGGATGTCCAGTCCCTCTTCCGAGTCGGCCGTTATGGGAGCGATGTCGCCGCTCTCCATGATTTCCGAGGATAGGTCAACAGCCTTTCCGTTCAGTTTCGCCGCCACGGCGCCGCTTTTGAGGCCGAGTTTGTCCAGTGCTTCCCCCGCTGTTCCCGATGAAAGCCGCACACTTTTTCCTTCCGGTTCTTTCAGTTCATACATGATTCTCTCCTCCTCGTAATAATGAAAAAAGCCCACACATCTCCTTTCGGAGACGGCGTGGGCTGCCGTGGTTCCACTCCAATTCCGGCTTTAAAAAGCCGGCGCTCGTTGACCGCTGTCAGGGGCGGACCCCGGCGCCTTGTTCCCGAAGGTTTTTCGGCACCCGCTCAGGGGCGGTTTTCGAAGAAGCTCCGCAGGAAACCTTCCAGCCTCGGGTTTCCCTCTCTGTCGCGGAGGGGTGCTTCTACTCTCCCCGTCATCGCATAAACTTGTTTTCGTGTCTTATACCCCGAAAAGGCGTTTCTGTCAACTCCTGCCGGTGCTGCCGAAACCTCCCTCGCCCCGATCGGAGTCCCCCAGGGCTTCCTCCCTCCAGGAAATCCTGGACACAGGGGCCAATATGAGCTGGGCAATCCTGTCGCCGGCGGTGACGGTGAAGGATTTCTTTCCGTGGTTAATGAGGAGCACCCGTATCTCGCCCCTGTAATCACTGTCTATGGTACCCGGAGCGTTCAGCACCGTGACACCGTGCCTGGCAGCCAGGCCGCTCCTCGGCCTGACCTGGCCTTCGTACCCCTCGGGAAGCTCGATCCTGAGCCCCGTGGGGACGGCGGCCCATTCACCGGGAAGAAGGACCTTGTCTTCAGCAGCTCTCAGGTCAACGCCCGCTGAAAAAGCCGTGGCATATTCCGGGAGGGGTAGCTGGTTCGCCATCCCCTCCCGGACAATCTTTACTGGTACGTCCATGGAAGGTTTATTCCCTTCCTCCGGACGAATGACGGCGGGGTCCGCCGCCTCTCCTGTCTCCCCGGTCAGGCCTGCCGCCGCCGTGAGAAGGGCGATCCCTCTCGGGGGAAGGATTGGCCTTTGCAGCCGCTGCAAGGGCGGCAATGACCTCCTCCCGCTCCTTTTCGGCGGGAAGCACGTCGGAAAGGCCCTCGTCCGAGATCCGGGCCTCGTTCTCGAGGATGCGGCGCCTGGTCAGGTTCACCCTGTTCATGTCGTCGATCTCCTTGACCATGACCAGTACCTTGTCCCCCACCTTGAAGACGTCGTCCACCTTCGGGATCCTGTAGGTACTCACCTCGCTCACGTGGAGCAGCCCCTCCTTGCCGGGAAGGCATTCAATGAACAAACCGAAGGCCATGAGCCTGGTAACCGTGCCGTAATACACCTCGCCGGCTTCGAGGTCCTTTGTGAGGCCCCGGATAATGGCAAGGGCCTCGTCAACCTTGTCCTGGGAGGAACCGGCGATGTAAATTTCACCATTGTCCTCCACGTTGATCTTCACGCCGGTCTTCTGGGTGATTCCACGGATGACCTTTCCGCCGGGGCCGATGACGTCGCGGATCTTCTCGGGGTCAATGGCGGTCATGAAGATCCTGGGAGCGTTGGGGGAAAGCTGCGCCGGCGCTGGAATGGCGGCCTCCATCTTCTCGAGGATGGCCATCCGTGCCGCTTTTGCCTGCCCGAGGGCCTGCTCAAGGATCCCCCTGGTGATGCCGCCGGCCTTGTTGTCCATCTGCAGGGCCGTGACTCCGTCCCTGGTTCCCGCCACCTTGAAATCCATGTCGCCGAAGTGGTCCTCGAGGCCCTGGATATCCGTCAGGACGGCAACATTGTCACCTTCCTTGATGAGCCCCATGGCGATGCCGGCCACGTGCTTCTTCATGGGAACGCCGGCATTCATCAGGGCGAGGCTTCCGCCGCAGATGGAGGCCTGGGAGCTCGAACCGTTTGATTCAAGGATGTCGGAGACAACCCGCATGACGTAGGGAAAATCGGCCTCTTCAGGGATCATGGGACGGAGCGCCCTTTCGGCAAGGGCTCCGTGGCCGATTTCTCTTCTGCCCGGCCCCCTCATGGGACGGACTTCGCCCACGGAATAGGGAGGAAAATTATAGTGAAGAATGAACCTCTTGGCGGGCTCGTCTTGTTTCAGTCCGTCCAGGATCTGGTCGTCCACGCCCATCATGCCGAGGGTGGTCACCACGAGGGCCTGGGTCTCGCCCCGGGTAAAAAGAGCAGAACCGTGGACCCTGGGGAGAATCCCCGTCTCGCAGGTGATGGGACGAAGCTCGTCCATGGCCCTGCCGTCAACCCGGACCCGCTCGTCCACGATGAGAGAACGCACGGTCTTCTTGACCATCTCGTCGATGAAGGCGGCGATATAGTCTGCGCTGTCCGGATATTCTTCAGCGAAATGTTCCTGGGCCTTGTTCCTCGCCGCTGACAGTTTGTCACCCCGGGGTTTTTTCTCATGGATCTGCACCGCATCCCTGATCTCGGCACCGAGATTGTCTGTAATCCACCGGTCGATGTCGGGAAAGGTCGGAGGCGTGGGCAGAACGAGTTTTTCCCGGCCGACGGAAGCCCGCATCTCGTTGAAGAGACCGACGATTTTCCTGATCTCGCTTTGGGCGAGGTCAAGGGCATCCACGAGGACCTCTTCGGAAACTTCCCTGGAACCGCACTCCACCATGGTAACGCCCTCGAGGTGTCCGGCCACGAGGAGATCGAGCTCCGAGACGAGCATCTGCTCTTCTGTCGGATTCACCACGAGTTCTCCGTCGACGAGGCCGATGCGGACGGCGCCCACCGGGCCGCCCCAGGGAATGTCGGAAATGGAAAGAGCCGCCGATGCGGCGTTTATGGCAAGGACGTTGGGCGGGTTGACCTGGTCGACCGCCAGCACCGTGGCCACCACGTGGACGTCGTGGCGCATGGTTTCGTCAAAAAGCGAGCGGATGGATCGATCCACCATCCGGCAGCTCAAAACCGCGGTTTCGGAAGGACGGCCTTCACGTTTGATGAAGCCGCCGGGTATTTTCCCCGCCGAATAGAATCTTTCCTCGAAATCAACAAGGAGAGGAAAGAAATCGATCCCCGTCCTCGGCTTGTCGGTAATGCACGCCGTGGCAAGGATCGTCGTCTCGCCGTGACTCGCCATCACTGCTCCGTTGGCCTGTTTGGCCACCTTGCCGGTGGCGAATACGAGAGGTCGGCCTCCCACTTCAACTGAAAACTGCTTTTCCATTCATTGTTCCTCCTCTATATTTCTTTTCTCTTTGTATGCGGAGTAAGAATACCATAATCCGGGCCTGGAAAACAAAAAAAATGCGGGGACTAATGTCCCCGCACCGAATTTTCTTCCGGCCGGCCGATCAGTGCCGAAGCCCGAGCCGCTCGATGAGCGTCTTGTACCGGTTGAAATCCTTGTCCCTGAGATACCGAAGAAGCTTTCTTCTCGTTCCGACCATTTTCAGAAGGCCGCGGCGGGAATGAAAATCCTTCTTGTGAATCTTCAGGTGCTCAGTGAGATCACGGATGCGCTGCGTGAGCATGGCAACCTGAACCTCCGGAGATCCCGTATCCGTACTGTGGGTACGGTACTCCGAAATAATGCCCTGTTTTTTGTCTTTCTCCAGCATGTTCCTCACCTCAACAAAAAAATCCCGAAACCCAGAAAGGAGTCTTTCATCCGTATCCGAGTTTGGGTCGGGGAAATAGTACCATTTCCTCCGTCAGAATGCAAATCTGCGTATGCTCCCGTGCGCCCGCCCTTCTTCGAAGCTCATCTATTCGAAGGGAACCAGGTGCGGTTTTTTAGCAAAATTTCAGATTCGCCCCCGACCATTTCATTTTGTCCTCGACTTTTAAATATCTCTGTGCTTTAATTTTTAGAGTTAATAAAACCATGTCCCGGTCAGAGGAAAGTGAGGGATTTTCGTGCCGCTCCTCATCATCGAAGACAACAGAGATCTGGTCCAGGTTCTGTCGGAAGGGTTCGCTGAAAACGGTTTTTCCGTCGACAGCGCCTTTTCCGGGGAAAAAGGCCTGGAAAAGATCTCCCGGGACAACTACGGTTGCATCATCCTGGATATCATGCTCCCCGGAATCGACGGACTCCAGGTGCTTGACACCGTCAGGGCACAGGGAAACGAAACCCCGATCCTTCTTCTCACCGCCCGGGATACGGTAGAGGACAGGGTGGAGGGCCTGAACAGGGGGGCCGACGACTACCTTCCCAAGCCCTTCGACTTCAGGGAACTCGTTGCCAGGGTGAATGCTCTTCTTCGCCGTACCGCTGACAGGCAGCGCTCGGTACTTCGCTGCGGAGGGCTTGAACTCGACCCCGTGTCAAGGGAGTGCCGGATAGACGGCAAGCCCCTTTCTCTGAGACGGCGTGAATTCGACATCCTGGAACTGCTCCTCAGAAACGAAAACCAGGTCTTTACCCGTGAAAATCTCATTTCCTCTATATGGCGGAAAGAATACAACGGTTCGAGCAACGTGGTGGACGTCCACGTGAAATACCTCCGGGACAAGCTGCGCCCCTTCGGGTGCGACACTTTCGTGGTCACCGTGCGGGGAGTGGGATACAAGATGAACTGTCCGGAATACAGCTGACGTAAAGGCAAGAAAAACCCGCCCCTTCCGGGGCGGGTTTTTTGTCATGAATTTTCTCAGTTTCTTCCCCGTATGGAAACGAAGAATGTTCTTCCGTCCCTCCATACAAGAAGTACTGTTGACCGTCCTCTTTTGGAGTCCGCCCGCTCCAGGTCCTCGGGGCTTTTCAGCCGGACGCCGTTCACTTCAAGAAGGATATCTCCTTCACGGATTCCGCCGAGGGCGGCAAAGGACCCTTCCTCCACTGCTGTGACCACGAGACCTTCACGGTTCTTCAGATTGTGCTTTTTCTGAATTTCTTCTGAAACGGGAGCAACTTCGAGACCAAGGTCCTTGAGCATTTTTGATCCGGCGGAAGCGGCTGCAATAGCCGCCCCTTCGTTGCCCGGTATCTCGCCGAGTGTAACCTGCACATTAATCTTCTTTCTCTGCCGTATGATACCCAGGGTGACTTTTTCTCCGGCAAGGCGCTGCCGTATCTTGGACACGAACTCCTGGTTGTTCTTTACCTTCTCATCATTGACGGTGAGAATAGCGTCTCCCCGCTGAAGCCCCGCTTTCTCCGCCGGAGAGTCGGCCACAACGTCACTGATGATGGCTCCGTTCTCTTCTTCTATTCCATAGGCTTCTGCAAATTCGCGAGTGAGGGACTGGATGTATACGCCAAGCCAGCCTCTTTTGACGCTGCCGTAACGAATGAGATCATCCATGACCTGTTTTGCCATGTTCACGGGAACTGCGAAACCGATGCCCTGGGCATAGGGAACGATGGCGGTGTTGATGCCGACCACCCGGCCGTTGAGATCGATGAGCGGACCTCCGCTGTTGCCTGGGTTGATGGCTGCGTCGGTCTGAAGGAAACCGTCGAAATTGACATCTCCGGCATGAATGCTGCGGTTTTTGGCGGAGATGACACCGACGGTGACGCTATGCTCAAGACCGAAGGGATTCCCGATGGCCACGACCCATTCACCTACTTCGCTTTTGTCTGAATCTCCAAGTTCAAGGACGGGGAAATCCTTTCCGTTCCCGTCGATTTTCAGAACGGCCAGGTCGTAGGTGGGGTCCTTGCCGAGAACTTTTGCTTCATGGACTTTGCCGTCGGAGAAGGTGACGGTTATCTTGTCCGCTCCTTCAACAACGTGATTATTGGTGAGAATGTGCCCTTCCCTGGAAACGATGAACCCGGATCCCCGCCCCTTCATCGGGATGGTGCGGGAAAACCGTCTGAATTCCTCGCCGAAGAACTGCCTGAAGAATGGATCGTCGGCAAAGGGGTGGATAGGTCTGGTTACCATGGTCTCCACATCGATGTTCACCACCGCCGGAGAAAGTTCCCTGGCGATTTTCGCCACAGGATTGCCTGAAAAGGGATCCTGGGCAAAGGCGGGCGCCGAGGCGAGAAGAGCCGAAAGGACCAGTACCGCTGCAATGAGCGCTTTGGATGTTCTGAAAAACGATGACCTGCTGTTTACTGTTTTCATGGTGTTTCACCCCCGAATTCGTTTTGTATTATTGTATTCCGAAGGAACGAGAATACATCGTTTTTTTTACGTATCCCCGTTTCAGCATTTTCTTCGCTCCCTCCGGAAAAGGAGGGAAAAGACCACCCAGAGAGCCCCGAAGAAAAGAACGGCAAACAGGATGTACCGGGTACCTCTGAGACCCGCAGTTTCATACTCCGCCCGGAAAGGATCGGCAACGATCCTGAGAAGAGCGTAAAAAACCATGAAAAGAGGCCAGAGAACCGCTCCCCTGATGCGCCTGTCCCGGCCGAAACTGAGATGGTTCTGTTCTGTCCACTGCAGGGCGGCGCCTATGAAGAGGGCACCGAAGGCGTAATACAGCTGGGTGGGATGCCTGAGCGCCGCCGAAGGATCGCCCGGAAAGGTTACCGCCCAGGGAACTGATGTTTCCGTCCCGCCGCAGCATCCGTTCAAAAAACACCCCCACCGCCCCAAGGCTACGGTGAACGCCGCAGGTACGGCGGCACTATCGGCGGTTACCCACAGCGGGATGCCTCTCTTCCACGATGCGGCAATACCTGCGGCTCCGGCGCCGAGAAAGGCGGGAACTGCGGAGAGCCCTCCTTCCCAGAAACGGAGAAGACGCCACGGTTCGGCTGAGTACATTTGCCAAAATTCAACGGCCGTGCCGGCCCTTGCGCCGAGGAGCATGCCGGCAAAGGAGAAGGCGATGATCACCCTTGCGTCATCGTCGGAGAGACCGTAGAGATCCGTCATCCTTCTCCTGGTGAGAAACACCGCGAGACACAAAGCGAAGGTCCACAGCACATAATAGCTGTAGACCTTGATTCCGCCGAATTCGAAAAGAACGGGACGCACCTTCAGGCGCGCCTCTTCAGAGGGCGCCGCTCTTGGCCCGATGAAGAGCGGGCCGGGGCTACGGGCCAGACGACAACCTTCCTGGAGGGAGCCTCCCCAACGGACTTCGTTTCCACTGTGCTGTCGTCCTTGAGGGTCATGTGGATCACCCTGCGCTCCCAGCTGGTCATGGGCTCAAGGTAAGTGGGTTTGCCCCGCTTCACCGACTTCCGGGCTGCCGCAAGGGCGAGGCGCTGGAGGCTCAGTTCTCTGCGTTCCCTGTAGCCGTCGCTGTCGAGGTAAATCCGCTCTCCCTCGTCCACTCCCCTCGTCATGAGGTTCAACAGGAATTCCATGGATTTGAGGGTTTCGCCGTATTTTCCGATGATAATACCCGCATCCTGGCCGGTCAGGTTGATCCTGTTGTCATCGGAAAGTTCCGGGACGATGTGAAGATCCATCATCGCCAGAAGCCGGGCCGCCATGGCCTTTCCCCGGAGCGCCGAGAGAGGGGCCACGGGGCGGGCTTCCACCCGGAGCTTCCTCCCGAGGAGGCCGAAAAAGCTCTTTTCCTCCTCAATCACCTTGACGGCAACATCGGAGGGATCAAGCCCCCACCGTCCGGCGGCCTCTTTCCGGGCTTCTTCCACGGAGTGAACGTCGAGGACGAGAACTTCGTTATCGTTCACAGCAATCCTCCTTTCAGGAGAGGAAAAGGCGAACAGTCTTCAGTCGCCGCTTTTCGTAGGTTTTTCCTTGAAAAGGGCCGGCTTCTGCTTCATTTCCGCCGCCGTTTTCCGTGATATGCGAAGCTGCTGGACTACGCCGAGAAGGGATGAAACACCCCAGTAGAGAAGAACGCCTCCGGGCAGGCTGAGGCAGATGAATGCGAGGAAGAGAGGCATGAACCAGTTCATCATGGCCATCTGGGGATTGCCGCTGGAGGTGAGCTGCTGCTGGTACCACGTCAGGAAACCGATGCCCACGAGGAGAAGGGTATTGGCAAGGTAGGCGCCGATGTTCATCAGACCTGCCGGATTGGCCATGATGCCGTTGGCGACCGACATGATGCCGAGATGTTCCTTTTCCACGGCCAGGCCGAGCGCCTGCCCAAGGGTTGAGAGCACCGACCCGTCCAGCTGGATTCCGAGGAAGGAGACACCGGAAAAGTCGTAATTCGTCAGCACCCGGTAGAGAAGAATGAACACGGGAAGCTGTACAAGGAGAGGAAGACATCCGGCTGCGGGGTTGACCTTATTTTCCCTGTAGAGGGTCATCATTTCCCTGTTGAGAGTTTCCTTGTCGTCCTTGTACTTTTCCTGAAGCATTTTGATACGCGGCTGGAGCTTCTGCATTTTCTGCATGCTGGCCATCTGCTTCTGCGTCAGGGGGTGCAGCAGAAGCCTGACGATCAGCGTCAGAATAATAATGGCGAGCCCCCAGGACCCGGTAAAGCCATGGACAAGTTCCATGAGCTTCATCATCAGGTCTCCACCCATTTTCCAGATTGCACTCACTATCGATCACCATCCTCGGAGATATAAGCCCCGCCTTTTTCATACCGGGGCGGCACGGGGTCGTAACCCCCCGGATGCCACGGGGCGCATTTGCCTATCCGTTTTGCTGCTAGAAAAACACCTTTCAGAAATCCATGCACCGCCAAGGCCTCCGCGGCGTACTGCGAACAGGAGGGATAAAAACGGCAGTTATGTCCGAGAAGGGGCGAAACAAAAAGCTGGTAGCCTCTAATCAGTCCTATGCCTATCCGGGAGACGACGTTCACGGTTCTTCCTTCCTTCCTGCCCCGGTACAGTCCCAGTCCGATCCCGGCCATTCTCCGACCATCATGCCCCGGCTCGCAAGCGTCCGGGCGAGATCGTAATACACCTCCACCGCACCTGCGGTCATCCCGCCGCTCCTGAGCGAGGCGACAACCCACATGCCCTCTTTCATCCACGGCATAAGGCGGCGAAAACCTTCCTTCAGGATCCGCCGTCCCCTGTTTCTCTCGTGGGACTTCCCCCAGCGCTTCCCGACAGCGAATCCCACCCGTGTCCTCCCGTCGGGAGCCTCCAGAAACAGCAACCGCACCAGCTGGCCTTTCAGTCGGTTGCCGGTGCGGAAGACAAGGTCATACTCCCACCCTCGTCGAAGGCGCGAAGACCGCGGAAAAAGAAATTTCAAAGATTACACGGCCAGCCGTGCGCGGCCCTTTCTCCTGCGGTTGCGAAGAACCCGCCGGCCCGTCGGGGAGCTCGATCTGGCGAGGAAGCCCATCTTTCTTTTCCTCGGTCTGTTGTGGGGCTGGAACGTCTGTTTCACAATGACACCTCCCAATGGCAATAAAAAACATAAGCCGCTTTTTTGACGGCTTCTTTTTTCAGCCTTGATACTATATCACACCGGTTCGGCGGGAGCAACAGCTTTTGCCGCCCCTAAATCCGCACCTCAGCAGGAGCGTCACCGGAACTCGCTTGGGCGGGGGGTGCAGATTGTCGTTCGTGACAACTGCCCAGGCGAGTCCCGCGGCTCCCTGCGTTCGCCGGTTGCCTGCCTGTGAAACCGACATCCGTGTCGGTATCTCTCACCTCAGGCGCCCTTCCCCAGGGGATAATCTCTTCGCCCCTGGGGAAGGCGAATTCACCTTTTGCCCGGCGACACTCCCTCTGCCTGAAAAGCCTGCGGATTTAGGCCGGCCGGTTCGACGAGACCACAAGGCGGCGGTATTTTACCTGCGGCAGAGCCGCCGGGATGTTCCAATCCCTTCTCTGGAGTACCCTTCCGTCGATGATGGCCACTCTGCCCTTGTCCTCACGTGAACGGATGAGCCGCCCGGCGGCCTGTTTAAGGAGCATTTTCGCCTCGGGAAGGATGGCTCTCGAAAAGGCGGCGCTTCCCTCGAGCGCATTCCGTGCCTGGACAAGAGGGTCCCCCGGGTGGGGGAAGGGTATCCGGTCGATGATGACCTGTGTAAGACCGTCCCCGGGAATATCCACCCCTTCCCGGAAGGAGGCGCTTCCGATAAGAACCGATGTTCTGTCCTCCCTGAACATCTGCAGCAGATCCGACCGGGGCAGCTCTCCCTGGACAAGAACGGCGTAGCTTCTCTCTTTGCGACGGAGCGTCCGGGCCGCTTTCTCCAGGAGGCGCAGCGAACTCAGAAGGACGAGCGTGCTCCCGCCGTTGCTTTCCACGAGCTTTTCTATGACCGAGCAGACTGTATCGTCATAGGCCGGGTTCATGACATCCATCCCGGTATCCACCACCAGGATTTCCATCTGGCCGGGGAGGTCGAAGGGGGATTCGGAGATAAAGAACCGGGTAGGCTTGATTTTGGTTTCCCGCATCCAGTAATCCCACTTTCCTCCTGCGGTAAGGGTGGCCGACATGAAGAAAATCGAGTCCGGGGCTCCGGAGAGGAAACTGTCTGCCAGCTCCGCAAAGGGGGCGGCGGGAGCGCTCGAAAGAGACCGCCCTTCCTTCCAGTAGGCCCAGGAGGGATAGTTTTTCACCTCGGTGCACCACTGCAGGGCATGACGGGTCCGGCGAAGCTCCTCCGCCCACACCGCAGCGGCAGACAGCTCGGGGTCCGGTTCCTCCTGCTCGTCCACGAGAGGAGCGAAGAACCTCAGGAGTTCCAGAACCTTCTCTGAAACGACCTCCTGCCGGTGCCTCAGTTCTTCACAGGGCTCCGTGAAGGATGCCTTTTTCGAAGACACCTTGACCTCGAGCAGGTCGAAGAAACGGGCCGTCTCCTGGCGTATTTCTCCCGATAGGGCGGCAATTCTGCCGGCGGTTGAACCATGTTCCAGAAGTGCAGCCCCTTCGGACAGGGCCCTGTGCCGGAGCAGCCTGGCGAAGTCGTCTTCGGACACCGTCATGGCCATGGATGATCTCGCGGCCTCGGGGATCCTGTGGGCTTCGTCGCAGATCAGGATGTCGCAGGAGACGGGAAAGGGCTTCCCCGCCCCGAGTAGGTAGGAGAAAAAGAGGTGATAGTTTGCCACGACCACGGACCAGTCCTGGGCTTCCCGGAGGGCCTTCCGGGAGAAGCATCTGTCCTTGAAAGGGCACCGGAAGCCGAGACAGGCCCTCGATGAGGCCGCAACTCGCGCCACCGCAGGGGAATCGGGAGGCAGGCGCAGTTCCGAGAGATCCCCTGTTTCAGTGGATTCAAGCCATTGGGCGATGAGCGTAGATGCCGCTCCTCCGTCCCCGAAGGAGAGGAATCCTCCCCTGCCGCTTTCCGAGACTTCGGCTGCCCTGACAAGGCAGGCATAATTCCCCTTCCCCTTCAGAAGCCCGAAGGGAAGGGAGAGCCCAAGCACCCGGTTGAGGGCGGGAAGGTCTTTGAGGATAAGCTGTTCCTGGAGGGGAATGCCTGCGGTGAGAAAGAGAATTTTCTTTCCCGAGGCAGCCGCTTCAAGCATGGAAGGAATGAGCAGGGCAAAGGTCTTTCCCACTCCGGGAGGGGCCTCGGCGGCAAGAATTTCACCCGGACCTCCAAGAAGAGCTTGTCTGACTTCCTCGGCAAGGTCGGCCTGCTGTTTCCTGTATTCAAAGGAGGGGAATATCCCGGCGAGCCTGCCGGAAGGACCGAAGAAGTTCTCCATTTGGGGTATGTCCATCACGATTTTCTCTCTTCCTCTTTTTCGGGACATTATTCCCAAACCCGCAGTCAGCGGAGAGCGCCACTCGGAGGTGGCCCCGCAAAGGGCACGGTGCAAAATCTCTTCGCCCCCGGCGGGGCGAGAATTCACATCATGCCCGCCGACACTCCCTCTGCCTGGGAAACTGCGGATTTAGGTTATTTTCCATCCCTTGCTAATATAACAGAAATCGTGCTAGAATGTCGTGGTTCCGGCGGGAGGAGGTGAGGTTCATGCCCAATAAGAAGTCCGCAGTGAAAAGGATGAAAACCAGCGAAAAGAACAGGCTCTACAACCGTTTCTGGACGACGCGCTGCAAAAACGCCGTGAAGAAAGTCCTTGAAGCTGTTGAAAACAAGGATACGGCCCTCGCTGAGAAGCGTCTTGCCATCGCCCAGAGCGTCATCGACAAGGCGGTCGGCAAGGGCGTTATGCATGGAAACACCGGCTCCAGAAGAAAGTCCATGATTACGAACAAGGTGAAAACCCTTTACACGAAGTCGGCCTGATTTTCACCTTAAAGTTAAAGGCACGGCGGGAACTTTCAAGCTGAGCGGACGGACGTCCACTCGGCTTTTTTTATTTGCTTCCACCACTCTCCATGCACTGCGTCAGAAGGGCCTCGAAGCCGAACCAACCTTCCGCCGAGGAGGTTTTTTCTTTCCATGAAAGGGAGATAAGACCGGCCGCAAGGTCAGCCAAAGCCCGGGCCGGGTAGCGCCTGAGGGCTTCCCTGGACATTTTCAGAGGGTATTCCTTGATCTGGAGGACGAGACGCACCCAGTCGCCGCCCTTGTCAGGAAAGAGTCCGAGGTAGAGCGCCGGACGGATCCTGTTGTAAAGGGCAGTGACAAGAGGAAGAACGCTCTCTTCTTTTTTGAGGTGCTCCAGGCAGGAGAAGATCTCCCCAGTACGCCCCGTGCAGAAAGCATCCAGAAAGGAAAGCATCCTGCTCTTTCCCTCGTCGAAGGAGAGACTTTTCACCATCTCCCCGGTGACCACGTCCCCGGCGGCGTACCTGCCGAGCTTGTCAACCTCGGACCGAAGTTCTCCCGGGTCGTCGAGCATCTCGGCCAGGAAGGCAGCCCCGTCGTCGGACAGGCGGACGTTCATCTCCTTCGCCAGAGCCATGACCCACCCCTTCCGTTCCCATGGCGCCAAGGAGGTGGTTCCCGCCCGCAGAAAGCCTACTTTTTTCCTTGTCTCCGGGGCAAAGAGTTTCGTGGGGGCCGATTCATAGACCAAGAGGATGACTTCCGCAGCCCCCTCTTCTTCGAGGAAGGGCTCCAGGGCATCGGGGAAGGGGCCGAGAAGTTCGGCCCCTTCCACTACTGTGACTCGTTTTTCGTCAAACAGGCTGCCCGTCCTGCCGGCGGAAATAAGAGCGGACCATTCGCCCCCTTCGGAGACCCCCGAACGGGTATATCCCTCCGCCTCGAGGGCGGCGAGGGTGTCTTCCAGAAGCTGCCGCCCGGCGGCGCCTGACGTGGTCAGCGCCTTCAGCCTGGGCATGCTACCTCTTCACCACCACGTTGACGAGCCTGTCAGGAACAGCGATGATCCTGACGATTTCCTGCCCCTCTATCCGTTTGGCCACCCCCGGGAGTTCGAGGACCCCGCGCTTCAGATCCTCTTCGCCGAGCCCTGCAGGGAATTCCGCCTTTTCCCGGACTTTGCCGTTGATCTGTACCACCACGGTGACCGTATCGGCCTCGAGAGCCTCTTCCTCCGCCGAAGGCCAGGAAAGTTTCGCAAGCGTCTCCCCGTGCCCCGTCATCTCCCACAGCTCTTCCGTGATATGAGGGCAGAAGGGGTTCAGGCAGGAAAGAAGGACATCGACTCCCTCGCGAAAGAGCGCATGTTCCTCGTCACTCCCGATCCTGAAGGAGACAAGGGCGTTCAGGAGCTCCATCAGGCGAGCCACAGCCGTGTTGAACTGTTTTTCCCGGTCAATGTCCCTGGTCACGTCCCTGATGGTGGTGTGGATTTTTCTCTTGAGCTCCCGGAGGCGGGGTTCCTTCAGGTTCTTCATGGGTACCGGCCGGTTCGGGCCGGCCTTCCCCAGAACCGGGAGGTTTTCCTCCACGAGCCTCCAGACCCGGTTAAGAAACCGGTGCGCTCCCTCCACTCCCCGCTCCGACCAGTCGAGATCATTGGCGGGAGGGGCTGCAAAAAGGATGAAGAGCCGGGCAGTGTCCGCACCGTACTTTGAGATGATTTCATCGGGATCGACCACGTTCCCCAGGGATTTGGACATTTTCGCTCCGTTCTTGATGACCATGCCCTGGGTCAGGAGATTGGTAAAGGGCTCCCTGGTGGTGCTCAGGCCGATGTCTGCGAAAAACTTGGTGAAGAATCTGGCGTAAATAAGATGCAGGCAGGCGTGCTCGATGCCGCCGATGTACTGGTCCACAGGCATCCAGTAGGCTGCCTCCTCTTTCGAAAACACCTCGCCCTCATTTCTGGGCGAACAGTACCGGAAGAAATACCATGAGGAGCAGATGAACGTATCCATGGTGTCCGCTTCCCGCCGCCCCGGCCGGCCGCACTTCGGGCAGGGCACGGAAAGCCATTCACCGTCCTCGGCGAGGGGAGACTTGCCCACCTCGGTGATCTTCACGTTGCCGGGAAGCAGCACCGGAAGTTCCTCTTCCGGGACGGGGACCACACCGCAGCGGTCGCAGTACACCACGGGAATGGGGGCACCCCAGTATCTCTGCCGGGAAATGAGCCAGTCCCGGATCCTGAAGTTCACTTCCCTGGTGCATAATCCCTTCTGAACGCCCCATTCGATCATCTCGGGGATCGCCCGGGACGTGGGAAGGCCGTCGAACTGCCCCGAATTGCACGTAATCCCGTCGTCTTCGAAGGCTTTTTCCATGGAATTTCCGTCAAGCGGCTCCCCTTCGGCGGGGTTGATCACAGGCTTTACGGGAATGCCGTATTTCCTGGCGAACTCGAAGTCCCTCTGGTCGTGGGCCGGCACGCCCATGATGGCTCCCGTTCCGTAATCCATAAGGATGTAGTTGGCGATGAGGATGGGGAACTCCTCCCCCGTCACGGGGTTCACGGCGGAGAAGCCGGTGAAGATGCCTTCCTTTTCGCCTCCTACAGCAGTGCGTTCTATGGAACTCTGGGAGACGCACTTCTGCACGAAGGCCGAAATCCTCTCCCCTTCAGGGGAGAGGCTGATGATCTTCTGCACGAAGGGGTGTTCCGGGGCAAGGGCGAGGAAGGTCACGCCGAAAATCGTGTCGAACCGGGTGGTAAAGGTTTCGATCTTTTCGCCGGTGGTCTTCTCGGTGAAGGAGAGCCTGGCCCCCTCGGAGCGGCCGATCCAGTTCCGCTGCATGATCTTGACCCGCTCCGGCCAGCCCGGAAGGTTGTCAAGGTCGTCAAGCAGCTCCTGGGCGTAATCGGTTATTCTCAGGAACCACTGCTCCAGGTTGCGCTTCACCACGGGAGTGCCGCATCTCCAGCAATGCCCGTCGTTGATGACCTGCTCGTTGGCGAGCACGGTGCTGCAGCTTGCACACCAGTTCACGGGAGCGTTTTTCCTGTAGGCAAGCCCCTTCTTGAAAAACTGGAGGAAGATCCACTGGGTCCATCGATAATAATCGGGATTGCACGTCTCGATCCGCCTTCGCCAGTCGTAGCTGCAACCCATGTGCTTGAGCTGCTCCGTCATGTGTTCGATATTCTGCCAGGTCCACTCCGCCGCAGGGGTGTTGTATTTCATTGCGGCGTTTTCCGCAGGCATGCCGAAAGCGTCGAAGCCGATGGGATGAAGCACGTTCAGCCCCTTCTTCCAGAGGAAACGGGTCAACATGTCGCCGATGGAATAATTCCTCAGGTGCCCCATATGGAGGGCGCCGCTCGGGTAGGGGAACATTTCAAGGCAGTAGAACTTCTCCCTGCCTGGTTCGGTGTCGGCGTTGAACGTGCCTTCGCTCTCCCACGTATGCTGCCATTTTTGCTCGATGGATTGAAAATCGTAGCCCATTAGCCCTTCCTCCTTGATGAACACTGCATTTTTACCTGTAAACGCACAAACGACCAGCCACCCTGTGCAACTGGCGGAATCCGTCAGTCCGGGCGTCGGTCGTTCAGCTGTCCGTCCTTTCAGGAACGAACCGGCCTTTTCGGCATTATATACCAAACAAGGCCGTTCCGGAGGAGAAAATACCCCCGAAACGGCCTTCATCCGGAAAAGGTTCTTCCTGCCCTATGCTTCATCCTTCTTGAAAAACCTGTCCATGAAGGGCTTCACAAGGTCGAGAGGCAGAGGGAATATGGTAGTGGAATTCTTGTCCCCGCTGATCTCCCGAAGCGTCTGGAGGTACCTCAGCTGCAGTGTGATGGGGGACGCCTCCATCTGCTTCGCCGCCTCGCTGAGCTTCTGGGCGGCCTGCATTTCTCCCTCGGCGTTGATGATCTTTGCCCTCCGCTCCCGCTCTGCTTCAGCCTGCTTCGCCATGGCCCGCTTCATGCTCTCTGGCAGCTCCAGCTCCTTCACTTCCACGGCGCTGACCTTGATGCCCCAGGAATCAGTTCGTTCGTCGATGATCTTCTGAAGCTCGCTGTTGATCTTCTCCCTCGAAGAGAGAACCTCGTCGAGATCCGCCGACCCCACCACGGAACGGAGGGTTGTCTGGGAGAGGAGACTCGTGGCCAGAATGTAGTTTTCCACTTCCACCACCGAGAAAGCCGGGTCCATGACCCGGAAATACACCACGGCATTCACCTTGATGGGAACGTTGTCCTTCGTGATAACCTCCTGGACGGGAACGTCCAGAGTCACGACACGAAGGTCAACCCTTACCACCCTGTCGATGAGGGGAATGACCAGAACAATACCGGGTCCCTTGGAACCCACGAGCCTCCCGAGACGGAAGACCACCACCCGCTGGTACTCGGGCACCACCTTCACCGCCGATGCCAGGATGAACACGGCGATGATAAGGAATCCGAAGGATGTGCCTATACTGAGAATCATCTCCACTGCGTCGGTAACCATGGGTTTTCCTCCTTATTTATCTGCTGGTTTTTCCGAACTTTCCCCGGCGGGAAGGACCTTCCCGCCGTCTTCATCGATGACCAGTGTTATTCCCTGGACCGCTGCCACTTTTCCCGTTCTTCCCCTGGATATGGGAGCGCCGTCGCGGCTCCTGGCCCTCCATATCTCTCCCCGGCACTTGACAAGCCCCACGGGCGCCAGGTCCTCCACCACTTCCGCTACCGTACCGATCATCCCCTCCCTGCCGGAAGAGGTTCTCCGTTTCATGGACCGCAGGACAAGATAAAGAGCGGCGAAAAAGAACAGTCCCAGAGCGATGGACATTCCTGCGATGAAGCTCATGGACACATTCAACAGCTCACCTCCCGGAGCGCGGAAAATTATGAGCCCCCCGGTCACGAGGGCTGCAAGGCCGAAAAGACTGAGCACACCAATCCCTCCCACCATCAGGTCAAGAACCAGAACGCCGACGCCTGCGGCGAGAAGTACGATGCCGGCCCAGTTGAAAGGAAGCATCCGGAGGCCGAAGGCTCCGAGAAGGACCATGACGGCTCCCGCAGTTCCGAGGACAAAGCCTCCCGGCGATATGACCTCGAAGATGATGGCGAGCACTCCCGCGGTCAGGAGGAGATAGGCGATATCCGGACTGGAGACAAACTGGAGAATTTTCTCCCTGAGGCTCATGGAGATCTCGACCGGCTCGCCGGAAGGGGGATCGAGGCGCACCGTCCGGCTGCCCGCCGTAACCTCCCTCCCCCGAATGCCGATAAGGAGGGATTCCATGTCGGAAGCCACAAGGTCCACCACTCCGAGGGAAAGGGCCTCTTCAGCGGTTATGGAGAGGCTCTCGGTGACCATCCTCTCCGCCACGTCGGCGTTGCGCTCCTTCACCTGGGCCAGGGACCGGATATGGGCGGCGAGGTCGTTGGTGATTTTCTTTTTCATGTCCGTGTCGGGAGCGTCCTTACCCGACGCCATCACCGGCTGGGCCGCGCCCACGTTGGTGCCCGGCGCCATGGCCGCCACGTGGGCCGCCTGGAGAATGAAGGCTCCGGCCGACGCCGCTCTCGCACCGCTCGGCGATACCCACACCACCACCGGTACCTTAGATTCCAGTATTGCCGAGGTGATACTCCTCATGGAACTCACAAGGCCCCCCGGGGTGTCAAGCCGGAAGACCACTATCGACGCCTGCTCCCCGGCAGCCCTGTCCAGCACATCCCCAACAAATTTCTCCATGGAGATGCCCACCGTTCCTTCCAGGGAGGCGGCAATCACAAAAGCCGCCGACGGCACCGGAAGGAGGAAAAGTATGAATGCCGCAAGAAAGGCACCCAAGCATGTTCGAATCTTTCTGTTCATCTCATCACCGCCTTTAGGGCATCATTCAGTGTCGCCACCCTCATAATGTCTATGGGGGCTTTCATCGTCGCCTGTTCCTCTCTTGAGCTCACCACTGCCCTGGTAAAACCAAGCCGGGCCGCTTCATGGAGCCTTCCGGCAAGCCGCACCACCGGCCGGACTTCTCCTGCCAGACCCACCTCCCCGAGGAAAACGCACTTTTCAGGGAGAGGCACATCCCGTACCGCCGAAGCGAGGGCGGCACAGAGTGCAAGGTCGGCCCCCGGCTCCCGGAGAGCAAGCCCTCCCGCCACGTTCACGTAAATATCGAAAAGACCGCACCCCGTTCCGCACCGTTTTTCCAGTACGGCGGTGAAGAGCTGGATCTTGTTGAGGTCGATTCCCCTACCGGTCCTCTTCGGGTACGGAAAAGCCGTTGCGGCTGCCAGAGACTGTATTTCCGCCACAAGGGGCTGGGTTCCCTCGAGAACCACCGTCATGGCAACACCGGGAACCGACTCCTCCGCCTTGTTCCAGTACAGGCCGCTCACGTCCTTCACGGGGAACAGGCCGTTCTCCCCCATTTCGAAGACACCGAGTTCGTCGGTGCTTCCGAAACGGTTCTTGCTCGCCCGGAGCATTCTGTAGGGAGAATAGTCATCCCCCGAGAAGGTCAGCACACCGTCCACCATGTGCTCCAGCAACATGGGACCCGCGATTCTGCCCTCCTTGGTGATGTGTCCCACAAGGACTGCGGGGATGCCCCGGTCCTTGGCGGCGGCTATGCACATCTGGGCCGAGGCCCTGACCTGGCCGGGGCTGCCTGCCCATCCTTCGGCTCCGTCGGCCCTCATGGCCTGTACGCTGTCCACCACAAAAAAACGGTGGTCGTCCAGACATGAAAGGGCGGCAGACAGGTCACTGTCGCAGAAAAGATCCAGTCCGGCAGAGGCCGATTCCAGCCTGCGGGCCCTCAGGGCCACCTGGGATTCCGATTCTTCGCCGGAAACATAGAGAACCCTGTGTCCGGCCGAAGCCATCATCCCGCAGGTTTGAAGAAGAAGGGTGGATTTCCCGATCCCCGGCTTTCCCCCGAGGAGAAAAACCCCACCGGGGACCCATCCCCCGCCGAGAACCCGGTCGAACTCGTCCAGTCCCGTGGGTATCCTTTCCGGCGGAACCACCGAGGCAACGTCTACCCTTGACGCCCGGGACGAACGGACGGACGCACCGGGAACGGGAGCGTCCGGTTCCTTCTCCAGAGCGCCCCACTCCCCGCAGGAGGCGCATTTCCCCGTCCAGAGGGAGGCAACGGCACCACAGGCTGAACAGACGTATCTCCCCTTTTCTCCCTTCGCCACCGATTCTCCTCCTTCACCTCCGGGCGGCAGATGAATGATTTTTCTGCAGCTTTACACCCGGTGGATATAATGATACCATCCTTGAGACCAACATCTCAACACTCTAACATATCATCTTAATAAAGCGAGGAAGAATTTATGAACACAATCCGACCCGGGAGCCGAATCATGATGAACAGGCTGCCAAGAGGTTGCGTCAATGTTGGGGGGGAGCTCGCTTCCGCCATGGAGGAGTGCCGGAGGATTTTCATCGCCTTCTTCGAAAGCTGGGGTTACTCGCCCTTTCTTCCGTCCGGTCTCCAGCTCCTTGAATCGGCATGGGACAAGCTGCCCTCCCAGGTCAGGTCACGGCTCGTCGCCCTGACCACGCCCTATGGCGAGCCGTGCTGCCTGAGGGGAGACATCACCCTGGCCGCCGTCGCGTACCTGGCGTCCCATTACGCCCCGGAAGAACGCCCCCTGCGCATCTGTTACAGCGACAGAGTGTACATGAAGTCCGCCCCTCCGAGGACGTCCATCGAATCCTTCCAGATCGGGGCGGAACTCCTCGGGTGGGAAGGGGAAGGGGCCGACGCCGAGATGCTCTCCTTGCTCCTTCGGGTTCTCGACGCCCTCGGGCTTGAACGGACGACCATTGCCCTCGGCGACTCGACATTTCTGCAAAGGGCCCTTGCGTCGGCGGAATCCTCCGCTGCTGAGAGCCTCGCCGACGCTCTCAGGAGAGGAAGTCTTCCCGACTATTTCGCCGTCCTCGAGAAAGGGAACATTCCCGATTTTTACCGGACGATCCTCTCGGCCATCCCCCGCCTCCGGGGCGACATCTCCGTCCTTGCCGAGGCGGAGAAGCTTTGGGGCAGGGGAGCCCCCCTTTCGGCCCTCAAGACAACGGCAGCGACCCTGGAAAGCCAGGGCTACGGGAACAGGATCTCCATCGACCTTTCCTTGGCAAGGGATCCGGGCTACTACAGCGGTCCCCTTTTCGAAGTCTATTCATGGGAGTCCGGCAGGTCTCTCGGAGGCGGGGGACGGTACGACAGGCTTCTTTCTTCCTGCGGTCTCATGGGGCAGGCCATGGGGTTCGCCCTCGACCTTGAACAGGCGGCAGGTCTCTCACGATTTCGCGCCCGGAGGTCGCAGGTGATGGCCTGGGCTGGGGGTCTTTCTCCGGATGAAGCCCTCCGGAGGGCGGCAGATCTTTCCTCGGACGGCACCTGTATAGAAATGAACTGGAACGTCGACAGAAACACGTCTCTCCAGGCAGCGGAAAAGCGGGGATGCCGCTCATGGGTCGATCTTGCCTCGGGGACAGCCTACACTCTCCCCCCTGACGGGAAGGGGGGTGCATCGTGATGCTCACCATAGCCCTTCCCACGGGCCGGGTATTTACGGATGCCGCGGAGATGATCTCCCTGGCGGGGCTGCCTTGCGACGGACTCGCTTCCCCTGGAAGAAAACTCGTCATAGAAGCGGGCGATTTCCGGTATATACTTGCCAAACCCTCCGACGTTCCCCTGTACGTGAGCTATGGGACGGCGGACCTGGCCTTTGTCGGCGGCGACGTCCTTCTCGAAAGTGCCATGCCCGTGGTGGAACTGCTGGACACGGGGGCAGGCAGATGCTCCGTAGTGGTGGCAGGCCCGAGGAGCCAGGCGGAACGCTTCCGGGGACACGCTTCGGAACTCATGGGGCTGAAGGTTGCCACTAAATACCCCCGCATCGCCGACGGGCACTTCTCCGCCAGGGGAGCCCAAGTGGACATCATCCACCTCCACGGCTCCATCGAGCTGGCCCCAAAACTCGGCCTGAGCGACTGCATCCTTGATATCGTCCAGACGGGAAGCACCCTCAGGGCCAACAGTCTTGAAGTCCTGGAGCACGTATGCGACGTCTCCCTCAGGCTTGTGGCAAGCAGGAAAAGCACCGCGCTGCGGTGGAAGGAAGTCCGGTCGGTAATGAACAAAATATCTTCCCTCGTGAAGGAGAAACGGTCATGACAGTAAAACTGGAGCGAAAAACGAAAGAAACGGCGATTTCCCTTGAACTTCTTCCGGAGGGAGGAGAGATCAGTGTGTCGGTCACCTGCGGCTTTCTCCGCCACATGGTGGAGCTGTTCGCTTTCCATGCCGGCATGGGGCTGGTGGTGGAGGCGGTCGGGGACGAAGAAGTGGACTGGCACCACCTCACTGAGGACCTGGGCATCGTCCTGGGACGGGCCTTCGGCACGGCGGCGGCTGAAAAACCGAGAAAGCGGTACGGATGGTGCGCCCTTCCCATGGATGGTTCCCTCGTGCTGGCCGCGGCGGACCTGGGCGGCAGGGGGCAGTTTGAATGGAAGGGCGTTTTCCCGGCGGAAAAGTGCGGCGACTTTGACCTGGAGCTCATCCCGGAATTCTGGAAGGCCTTCTGCAGGGAGGGCAAAATCACGCTCCACGCCCAGGCCCTCGCCTGCGACAACGCCCACCATCTCGCCGAAGCCCTCTTCAAGGGGACGGGACGGGCCATGAGAGATGCGTTCCTCCCCGCGGAGAACCTTCAGAGCACCAAGGGGACTTTTGTATGATCGCCATCGTCGACTACCAGGTGGGCAATACGGGCAATGTCCGCCGGGCTTTCAACTCCCTCGGGGAGGAAGCCCTGCTTCTTTCCTCCCCGGCGGAGCTCACGCCGGAATTCTCCCTGGCCGTCCTCCCGGGAGTGGGGGCCTTCGGCCCTGCTTCGGCAAGACTCAGGGCATCAGGCTGGGCGGACCGCCTTATTGCATGGGCTGCGGAAGGGAATCCTCTTCTCGGCATCTGCCTCGGCATGCAGCTCCTCTGCGAACGGGGTCTCGAGGACGGGGATCATCCCGGCCTCGGCCTCATACCGGGAGAAATTCGCCTCCTGGAAGCAGAGAAAATCCCCCACATGGGATGGAACTCGGTGGAATGGACGGGGAAGCCCCCCGAATTCACCCCTGCGGTCCCCTCGGGAGAATATTTTTACTTCGTTCACAGCTACGCTCTGTTCGACCCAGCCTTTGCCGCAGGGCAGACATCTGTGGGAGGTACCGTCTTCACCTCCATGGTTCTCAGGGGACGGATCGCCGGTTTTCAGTTCCATCCGGAGCGGAGCGGCCGGGTAGGCCTGGACCATCTTTCCCTGGTTTCCGCCCACATACGGAAGAAGGTGCCTTGATGGAGATTTTCCCGGCCATGGATCTTTTCGGGGGGGAAATTGTCCGACTCCGGCAAGGACGATTCGATGAACGGACGGTGTTCGGCTCCGATATCGCGGGAACGGCCCGCTCCTTCCTGGAAGCAGGAGCTGATTGGATCCACGTCATCGACCTCGAGGGGGCGAAAAAAGGCTTCCCCTGCCATCTTTCCGCCATCGAAACGCTACAGGCCGCAGGGCTCAGGATCCAGTACGGCGGAGGCCTCCGGACGGAGGAACACCTTGAAGCAGCTTTTTCGGCAGGGGCCGAAAGAGTCTACTCCGGCAGCCTGTTCGCCTCTGACCCAGCCGGGGGAGAAACTCTTTTCCGGAGGTTCGGGAAGAGTGTCATCCCCGCAGTGGACATCCGGAACGGCCGGGTTGCCGTCTCCGGCTGGCAGGAAACGGCCGCCCTCTCTCCGGAACGGCTCGTGGAACGGATCGCCGCTTCGGGATTTACCCTATTCCTCGTCACCGCCGTTCATCGGGACGGAACGGGGACGGGACCGGACAGGGAGATGTACCGAAGCCTGAGGAGCTCCTTTCCCGATCTTTCCTTTATCGCCGCCGGCGGCATATCGTCCCTGGAGGACATCCGCACCCTGGCCCGGGACGGAATGTCCGGCGCCGTCCTCGGCAGGGCTCTGTACGAGGGGGCGGTGCGGCTCGAGGACGCCCTGAAGGAGGCTTCGGAATGCTGACGAAAAGAATCATCCCCTGCCTGGACGTCAAGGACGGAAGGGTGGTCAAGGGAGTAAACTTTGTGAACCTCAGGGACGCCGGGGATCCGGCCAGGATGGCCGCCGCATACATGGAGGAGGGAGCCGATGAACTGGTATTCCTCGACATCACAGCCTCGGCGGAGCGAAGGCGGACCATGACCGCCTGGGTATCGTCGGTTGCCGATGCCCTGTTTATCCCCTTTACCGTAGGAGGCGGAATTTCGTCGGTGGAACAGGCCAGGGATATTATCACCCTCGGGGCGGACAAAATCTCGCTGAACTCCGCCGCGGTCCGGAATCCTTCCCTCATCGAGGAATGTGCCGCTCTGCTCGGAAAGCAGGCTGTGGTGCTGGCGGTGGACGCCGGGCGGTGCGGAACGGGGAAATGGGAAGTTTTCATCGACGGAGGAAGAACCCCTACCGGGCAGGACGCCCTGGAGTGGATCGTAGAAGGTGTCCGGAGGGGATGCGGAGAGATTCTGCTGACCTCCATGGACAGGGACGGGGTGAAAAGGGGTTACGACGACGAACTCAACGCCATGGTCTCGGGAAAGGTTCCTGTCCCTCTCATCGCCTCAGGCGGCGCCGGGTCCATGGAGCATATACTGAACACATTCCGGGCAGGAAGCGACGCCGCCCTGGCGGCCTCCGTCTTCCACTTCGGGGAGATACGCATCCCCGATCTGAAACGCTATCTCGCGGAACGGGGCATTCCCGTCCGCCCGCCGAGGTGATGAATATGGTATTTTCATTGGAGGATGTGAAATTTGACGGAGACGGACTGGTTCCCGTCATCGTGCAGGATGTCCTTTCCGGAGAGGTGCTCATGATGGCCTGGGCGAACAGGGAAGCGCTTGAAGCCGCTCTTTCCTCCGGCATGATGACCTTCTGGAGCCGGTCCCGCAGGGAGATCTGGAAAAAGGGCGAAACAAGCGGAAACACCCTCGCCCTCCAGGAACTCAGGCTGGACTGCGACGGTGATGCCCTTCTCGCCCTTGCGGAACCGGCCGGCCCCGCATGTCACACGGGAGAACGGACGTGCTTCCACAGGCTTCTCACCCCCCCCTGCGAAGGACGGGGAACTTTTCCCGGCGTCCTTTGGAGATACCTGGAAAAACGACGTTTTGACGACCCCGCCGAAAGCTACACCGCTCGGCTCCTGTCAAAGGGGCTGCGGAGAGTGGCGCAGAAGGTCGGGGAGGAAGGGGTTGAAACCGCTCTTGCCGTGGCGGCCGGAGACAGGAAGGAAACGGTATGCGAGGCGGCGGACCTTCTCTATCACCTCGAGGCGGCCCTGCTCGCTTCCGGAGTGAGCCCCAGAGAAGTCTACGCCGAGCTGGAGCGGCGCCACCGGTAACCGTCGCCCCAGGGGCAGACCACCGAGCGTCCTTCCCGGCCGCCGAGGGCGAGCTCAACCTCGCTGAAGCATGGGGATTCCAGCATCATGGCGGTGCACCTGTCCCGGGAGATGGTGGAAAGCCTGTGGGAATCGGAAGAGCGGATGAAGATACGATGGGGGTACCGTTCTCTCCAACGGGCAAATTCACTGTGGGAAACTGCGGGGGAAAGTTCCAGGGCGTGGCAGGGAAAATCGTCGGGTACAGGGCCGAGAACCGCCTCGTAGGAAAAGGACGGCCGGTCAAGGTGGGCGAGGATAACCAGCCCTCCCCTGCTCCGGGCCTCTTCAGCCGTCTCGTCGGCGGAATACCCTGCACCTTGGACAAGCAGAATTTTCTGCTCTCCGGTGATGCCGTTGTCCTTGTCGATGATCAGCTGGTCTCCGAAAATTTCCGGACGGTTCGCCACCGGCGGCATTTTCTTCCAGAGCCACTTCTGAAAATTCCCGGCCTCAGAAAGGCCGGGGAAAATCACGAGTACATGAATATCCTCCGCAGTCTGCACTTCCATCCCGGGAAGAACGACAGGGTTGCCTCCGGCGGCCTCGGCGACTGCCTCCACGTTGTCCGAGGCATTGTGGTCGGTCACGGCGCAGAGGGCGATGCCCGCCTTCCTGTAGGCTTCCACGATCTCCGGAGCCCCCATTTCCAGTTCGCCGCAGGGAGAAAGGACTGTATGAAGATGAAGGTCCACCCAGAAGGGGGCCGGGCTCATGTCAGCCTTTTCGGGCCGGCCTCCCAGAGCCGCCCTGCAGCCTCGAAGGCTGACATATCCGTGCCTGCGAGGGTGATGCCTTCGGCAAGGCACCGGTCGACGAGATCCTTCTCCGGTTTTCTCCCGGACGCTATGAGGACAAAGGGCACTTCCTTGAGAACGGCCACCGCCGCCACGTTCAGATGCACCTGGATAGTGATCCAGAGCCATCCTTCCCTGGCCTCCGCCATGATGAAGCTCAGAAGGTCTCCTATAATGACGCCTCCTATCTCCCTGGCCGGGTCGCCGGGGGAATAGACCGTGAGGCCGAGGAGTTCCGTAATGCCGGAAATCTTCATGTCCCCTGCCTCTTTTTTCCCGAGGGATGAAGGGTGTGGGGCAGCTTGGACGAAAGAGCCCGTATCTCACCGCTCAGGGCGGTGATGCGCTCTCTCAGTTTGAAGATGCAGTCCGTCTCGTCTCCCTGCCCGCGGACGATGTCCTCCGCAAGGGCACGGCAGGAGGGACGGCCGCAGGATCCGCAGTCTATGTGGGGCAACCCTGCGTAAATGGCGTCCATCTCCCGGAGCTTGGCCATGGCTTCCCCCAGGTCCTGGGAGAGGGGCAGCCGCTCCTTCACCTGGATAGGATTGTCCAGGCGCCATATCCCCTTGTCGTAGCAGGTCCGTATTTCTTCCATCTCCTCGTGGGAGGGCAGCCACTCCGTCTCGATATTGTCGAGGCGAAGCTGGGAGAGGAACCGGGATTCGTAGGTTCCCGTTCCGCCGATGCATCCGAGATCGCAGGCCCTGCACTCGATGAAGTCCACTCCCCCGAACCGGCCGAGTTCCAGCTCGTTGAGCAGGTCCATGGTATTTCTCAGGCCGGAGACGGCCACTGAGGTGAGCCCCTTGTCCGAGAAGGACGAAATATGCCTCGACTCGCCCCCGGAAATGGACCAGAGAAGCCACCGTCTGCTGATAGCCTTCGTCTTCGTGCCCGTTACCTTGACGTTACAGGCGAGAAGGTCGCGGATGACCTTTTGTACGCTTACCACGTACTCCAGAGAGCTCTTCTCTCTGCCCACGGGGCACCGGACGAGGGTTGCCTTGGCGGGACAGGGAGCGACGAGGGTCACTTTTTCCTTGCCTCCCGTGGCATTCCTCCAGATGGTAACCGCCGTCTCCAGGGGCGATTCCACTGGCAGGATTCTTCCCACGAGCTCCGGGAAGTTGATCTGGATGAGCCTGATGACGGCAGGGCAGTAGGTGGAGATATACGGACGGTTTTCCCCTCCCTCACGGATGACGCCCGCCGCCGCGTAGGCAGCAAGGTCAAAGGCTATCGATGCATACTCCGCAATGTCCCTGAGCCCGTGATGTTCCAGGGCCTCCTTCATGAGCCTTGGGCGGGAATAGGCGCCCACCTGGACATAAAAGGTGGGATCTGCCATGAGGACCAGCCCATCCCTGGACTTGAGAAGATCCCATTCATCCTCGTTCAAGGTGATGGCTTTGTCCCTGCAGCTTCGTATGCACTCTCCGCAATCGATACACAGATCGGGGATTATGCGTATCAGTCCGTCAATCACCCGGATAGCTTCGGTGGGACACGATTTTATGCAGTTGGCGCACCCTCGGCACCGGGCTTCACGAACCCTAATTCCTCCGGACACCTTCACCACTCCTTCATGTCATTCCGCTGCAGCCTGCCGCTCCGGGCGAAGAAAAAGATCACTGTCCCGGAAAGTCTATTCTCGCTGTGAGGACCGTCCCGGTTCCCACTTCCGTTTCGATGTTCATCCTGTCGGAATTCCGCTCGATGTTCGGCAGTCCCATTCCCGCACCGAACCCAAGCTCCCGAATCTCGTCGGAGGCGGTGGAATACCCTTCCTGCATGGCCAGAGCGACGTCGGGAATGCCCGGCCCCTGATCGGCGGCCATGATCTCCAGGTGATCCGACGCCACTGTCATGCGGAGAGTTCCCCCTCCCCCATGGATCATGGCGTTCATCTCCGCCTCATAGGCCACTACCGCCGCCCTTCGGACAACTTCCGAGGGAATCCCGAGCATCTTGAGGGTCGCCCGGAATTTCGTGGAGGCTTCGCCGATAGAGGTAAAATCCCCCGCCTGGATAGTATACTCCTCGACGTACGGCTCCTGCCCCACGCTCTACACCCCTCTGTCAGGTATGTGACAGGGCAGAATTCCTTTCGCGAAGAGAATGCCGCACGTCTCGAACATGCTCATCTGGCACAGAAGCAGCGGCATCTTGATCTGGGAGGCAAGCTTCACCGCCGCCTCCTGGGGCTTCTTCCCGCGGACGAAGACCACAGCAGGGAGGTCGAGCATCTGGGCTGTCCTGACAATCTGGATGTTCGTCAGCCCGGTGAGGAGAAGGGATCCCGGACGGGCAAAGGCCAGCACGTCGCTCATAAGGTCGGCGCCGTAGGCGCACTCGATGTCGATGGTGTCGAGCAGTTCCTCTCCGTAGAGCACTTCCGCCCGTATACTCTGTGCCACGTCCCTCAATTTCATGTTGTCATCCTCCTCAATGGTTGAAAACAGCGACTTTTCATCATGGCAGATATTCCGGGCCTTTGACCTGGAAAAAATCCACCGGCCTGAAGGTCCGGTTCTCCACCTCAAGAATGGCGGTTTCCCTGGCAAAGGGACGGTGGGTTGCAGGGTTGACTGAAAAGGTTGAAGAACCGAGAGCTGTGTCCGAAACTGCTCTCATGGCGTTCGCAAGGGGCCCGGGATCCTTTGATCCGGCCCTGCGGAACCCCTCGAAGATCCACTCGCACGCCGCATAGGCCCTGCCGGCGGCGCTCGCATCCTTGACAACCGTCCTGGTGCGTCTCCATATTTCCCGGCCGAGGGTGACGAAAGACCGGTCGCGCCCAAGGGGAACGTCCTGGTCGGCAACGACGATGCCGTTAAATGAAAGGAGAAGCCGCAACGGTTCCCCTCCGTACCAGATCCGAAAGACTCCTTCTTTCCTCCTCACAGCCCTCCAGATATCCCGGACGACCATGGATCCTGCCCATGACACAAGAACGGACGCACCTTCCGATATGGCCTCGGCTTCGATCATCCTGAAGGAGTCCATCCCGGCGCCAGGCAGCCAGAAGCGGCTGACGGAATATCCGAAAGAAGACAGCATGTCGCCGAGGTTCCGGGCAAAACGTTCCAAAGATGGGTCCAAACGGTCTCCGAGGATCGCCACCCCTGATCCCGGGCCGAGAGTCCTCTTTGCATATTCCGCAAAAGCCGCGATCCGGAAGTCTCTGTAGAGATCCAGGGCAAACATCATGGGAAGGGGAACTCCTCCTTCGGTGATGTCGCCTCCCTCTCCGTAAGCCGAAAGAAAAACGGGACCGGACTTGCCGAGAAGGGGGCGAAGGAGAGAGATATCCTCGGTACCTCCCAAGGAAAGCACGGCGGCAATTCCGTTTTCTCTCCAGCGGGCTACGCGCTCCTCCGCGTCATCCCGGGAAAGGGGTTCCTCCTTCAGAAAACGTATGTCCCTGCCGGCCACGCCGTCCGCACTGTCTTTCACTTTCCACTCGGCATAGCGAACGGCCCCGAGAGCTGACTTTCCCCTCTCGCTTTCCCATCCGTCCGAAGGCGGCAGCACAGCCACCTGCCAGATCCATCCGTCCTCCAGGCCTATGGCAAGATCCCCCGCATGAACCGGGCGGGGGAAAAGAAAAAACGGCAGGAGCAGGAGAAGGAGCAGAAAATTTTTTAACTGCATCATGCAGACCGGAGCTCGGGAGGATTACCTTTTGTAGCCGATGACCGAACGGAGAA
>NZ_JAESIH010000073.1 GCF_016756745.1 Aminivibrio sp. | reverse complement strand
CCGCCTCTATGGAGGCGGTGAGGTCGCCGGTCTCGGCCACGTACCGGGCCCGCTCGGCCACCGCCTGGAGGGGCCGGGCGAGGCTCCGGGAGAAAAGAATGACCACGATGGAGGCCACCACGAGGACGCCCACTATGCCGATGTAGACCGCCCGGCGCATGGCTCCCACCGCGGAGAGGGACTCCCTGACGTCTGCCGCCACGAAGACGACGTACCCGTTCGCCAGGGTCCAGTAGGACATGGTCTTCGGGACTCCGTTCCACAGGTAGTCTATCCGTCCTTTTTTCTCGCTGAGTATGCCGTCGGCGTACTGGGCGAAGCTCCCGTCAACCACTTCCCGGAATCCCGGGCCCTCGAATTTCAGGGTGGGGTGGTGGAGATATTTCAGATCCCGGTTGAGGAGGAAGGCGTACCCCGTGTCGTAGATTTTTACCGAATCAAGAACCGCCCGGACGAAGTCGAAGGAGAAGGTCATTCCGACGACGGCGGCAACCCGGCCGTCGATGAGGACCGGCTGGGAATAGACCACCACTTCCTCGCCGCTCTCGGAACGCTGGATGTCCCCCCAGTAGGGAGCGACGGTGTCAAGGGGCCTCCAGAACCATGCCGTGGAGGGGTCCTTCCTGTCGATGAGCTGGGCGGGGGACATGTTCTTCCCGTCGAGAAACATGAAAAGGGACCCGGGATCCGCCCGCTCGAAGGCCACCATGAAGGTCTTTTCGGTGCCGTAGATCTCAGGGTTGAAGATGATGAACAGCCTCCGGGCTTCCGGTGACTGTATTCCGAGGTCGGTCATGAACTTGCCGTTCTGGGCGCCGAACTGGGGAACCACGATGTCCGCCACTTCGGGATCGGGAAGGGTAGTGAACCTTGTGGTGACAAGGGCCGAAAGGGCTTTGAGCATGCCGTCGAACTTGTTGAACGTGGCGTCCATTCGGTAGGACAGGGATTCCGCCAGGGTGATCTCGTACTGCCGGGCCGAATCCTCGAGCCCCTGCCCGCCGATGTGCATGGCATAAAACCCGATGCCTCCCACTGCCAGTGCAAGGAGAACGATGACTACGGCCAGAATGCGTGTTGCGAGTCTGTTCAGTTTCAAGGAAAAACTCCCCCCTCTGAAGGTGATGGTGAAACAAGAACAGCCTGCGGCGATCGAAGGCTGTTCTTGCGAAATCTACCTCCGGCGGCCCGGCTGTCATGGCCCGAAGGCTGTAGACCCGAAGCTTTGCGTCCCGGGCTTTCGCCCGGTTTGCCCTATGGGGCGCGGATGAACGCTACAGTCGTTCCTTGAGTTCCTTGAGCTGCTGGGCCCGTTCCTCCGCTTTTTCGTCCAGGCCGAAGCGGTTCACCACAACTCGTTCGTTGACTCCGCGGAAAATGGTCCCGAGAGCGTCGGTCCCCGTGACGTCGAAGACGAGCCTGTTTCCCCGAACTTCCCGGAGAACCGCCTTCACGGTCACGGTGGTCCCGAGCATGGCCGGGATCTCGTGTTCCAGGTCGATTCTCCGCCCCACGGAGATGTACCCCTCGGGAAGCAGGTTTCCCGTCACCGCCATTGCGGCCTGAACGGCCAGGGCGGCGCATGCCGACGTGGAAAGGTACTGGTTCAGGTAGGGAGAGGCATTGCCGATGGTGTCCTCCAGATCCACCGTCTTCTTCACCTCGGCGCTCAGCCCCGTCTGCAGGAGTTCGGAAAGGTTCAGCATGGAACATTCCTCCTTACTTGTGGATATACTCCCTCTGCCGTCTATTCTACAGTAAGATCCCTCGCCGGGAACAATTGATCGTCAGTTTCTTCGTCAGTTTTTCCCCGGATTTCCAGGAGAAGGGCGGCGATCTTCGGATCGAACTGCCGTCCCGCCTGTTCCTTCACTTCCCTGAGAGCGTCGTCCTTGCTTCTGGCGGGCCGGTAGGGGGTTCCGCGGGTCATGACGTCGAAGGCGTCGGCTACGGCAATGATCCTGGAGAGCAGGGGAATGTCCTCTCCCGGGATGCCGGAAGGGTACCCCGTGCCGTCCCACCGTTCGTGGTGGGAGAGAATTTCGTCTGCCACGGAGGCAACATCCGGGGTGGCGGAGGAGGCCACCTTGTATCCTGCCTCGGCATGGCGTTTTACATCCTCCCATTCCTCCTCCGTCAAGGGACCGGATTTGGACAGGATTCTCGAAGGAATGGAGGCCTTCCCGATATCGTGGAGGCAAGCGGCGAGATCCAGCTTTTCCAGGTCCGGTCTTTCCAGGCCGAGCCGCATGCCCAGCATCCGGCAGAGCCGCCTTACCGAAAGGTTGTGTTCCGCCGTTTCAGGCGTGGTGTCCGCAAGGGACGCAAAGATGCTCTCGAGGATCGTCTCCCGGATCTTTCTGCTTTCCGAGGTCTTCTTTTCGTACATGTCTTCTTCGGCGTCCCGGAAGACGTTGGCGAAATCCTGCCAGCGGTGGAGCTTCGCGCTGTACCCGAGGGACATGCTGGGAGGGACGGGCATGTCCTTCACCTGGATCTTTCGGAAGGCATCCTCGATGCGGCAGACGATGGAGGCCGCGTCATCCTCCCGGGTATGGGGAAGCAGAATGACGAATTCATCACTTCCCCAGCGGAAGAGGAGATCGCTGCTCCTGCAGATTTTCCTCAGGACTTTTGCCGCGGCCTTCAGCATGGCGTCGCCCGCCTGGTAGCCGAAAGCGTCGTTGACCATTTTCATGCCGTTGAGATCTCCCATGATGATGCTGAGAGGAAGCTGGCGGTCACAGTCCAGCCGCTTGAGCTCATCCTCGAAGAATGCCCTGTTGTACAGCCCGGTAAGAGGGTCCTTGAAGGATTCCCTGGAAAGGCCCCCTCCGGCGGCCTTGAGATCGGCAATATCCCTGGCGATGGTCAGAACGGCGGGTTCGTTACCCCGGATAAGGGGGAAAAAGGAAAGTAGTGCCGGAAAGGACGTGCCGTCCTTCCGCCGGACGATTCCTTCCGCGGAAAAAGGGTGCCCTCTATCCAGGTTTTTCCAGGCCTGTTTCACCCGGAAGGGCGGCGGGGAGGCGAGAACTGCGGTCATGTCGGACGACAGCAGTTCCTGGGTCGTGAAGCCGAGTCCCTTTGCCGCCGCTGAATTGACCTCCCGGATCTTCCCGGCAAGCGTGTGGATAAAGACGAATTCTGCTATTCCCGCCATAAGGCATGTCAAGAGCTCCCCGGAATCGAAGCCCTGTTTCCCGTTCCCGGGAGCGGCGTCTGTCTGGTCCATTCAAAGGTCCTCCTTCTGTGCCTGAAAAAATGTGTGCCTGAAAAAATGCATTATATTATTATACGGTCGATTATACTCCGGGACAGAAAAAAAACAGTTCTTTCCCCTCGCGTCGTTTCTTGTTATATTGTACTGGACGGTCATGGTACTTTACTTTACATCCCCTGATCGAGGAGGTTTTTCATGAGAATCGTCGGATTCTGCAATCTGAAGGGGGGCGTGGGGAAAACCACCGCGTGCCAGAATCTGGCTGTGGCCCTTGCCCGGAGAGGGCTCAGGGTCGCGGCCCTCGACCTCGATCCCCAGAGCAACCTCACCGCCGGATTCGGGATCTCCGTTCCGGAGGATCACCCCTATATTTACGACTTCCTTCTCGGAGACACTTCCTTTGAAGAAGTCAAAGTTTCCCGGGAGGGGGTCGACGTGGTTCCAAGCACCCTCGATCTTGCCATGGCCGAGATGCAGATCGAAAGCCAACCCGGGAGGGACACTCTTCTCCGGGATGCTTTGGAGTCGGCCGATCTCTCCGGATACGACTGCGTCTTCTGCGACAGCCCCCCCCAGCTCGGCATTTTCACCCGCAACGTCCTCGCGGCGTCCCACGAGGTAATTGTCCCCCTGGAAAGCGAGTTTTTCAGCCTTGCCGGACTCCGCCTCCTCTCCAGGACGGTGGAGCTTTTCCGCAGGAGGCTGAACAAGGGGCTGGCCATCGGAGGGGTACTCCTCACCAGGCACAACCCCAAGATCATCATGAACAGGGAAGTGGAGAAGGAGGTCCGAAGCCATTTCGGGGACATCGTGTTCTCACGCTACATCCGCCGGAACATCAGCCTCGTGGAGGCCGGCGGCGCGGGGGTCTCCGTCTTCGGCTACGATCCTGAAAGCAACGGCGCCCTCGATTACTCGGTGGTGGCCGATGAACTGCTCGAAAGGTGGAAGAACAATGGCTAAAAAAAGGCCCAGCCTGAAAAATTACCTTTCCACGGGAGAAGTGTTCGTCGGAGAAGAAACCCTTTCCTCCTCCGGGAAGACGGAAGGAAAAACGGTTTCGGGAGAAGGGGCGACCGCTGCGGAAAAGGCTCCGTCGGGGAAGACCGGGAAAACCGCCGGAAAAAAGACCGCTGCAGCGGCCGGCAGGACAGCTTCACCGGAAAATAAGGCGTCGGCGGCTGCAGCGAAGAAGTCGCCCGGGGAGAAAAAGACCGCCGGGGAGAAAAAAACGCCCGCCCTGCGGAGCCGGACGAAAAAATCCTCCCCCGCTCCGGAGAAGCCTTCTGAAAAGAAAGGGGAAGAAAACCTCCCCGGAAACATTGATTCCATCCTGGAAATGCTGGCCCCGGAAGACCGTCCCCTGTGGGAGAAGCTCTTCGGGGCTGCCGAAACGGAATTTCTTCCCCTGGACCTGGTGGAGCGGAGAGAGGATTTCCGCACCATGCCCCGGGACCGGTTCACTCTCTTCCTGCTGGAAGAGCCGGGGAAGCCCCTCCTTCACGTGAGGTCAAGCGTCCGGATCCGGGAACCTCTGGTCTGTCTCATCAAATGGGACGAGACGGGGCTGATTTCCGTCTTCAGATAAGAGGCTGTTCCGGCAGAAGCGATAGGACGGCCTCTTCGAACGGCCTGGGGTGCCCGAAGAAGTACCCCTGGCCGTAGGTAGCTCCCTGCTCCAGGGTCCAGAGATATTCATCCTCCCGCTCGATGCACACCGCCACGGTTTCCATCCCCAGGTCGGAGGCGAGGGTGAGGATTCCCTTCACCAGGCGGCGGTCTCCGTCGCCCGTAAACAGTCTCCTTATGAAGCTGCCGTCGATTTTCAGCCTGTCGATGGGCAGTCTGCTCAGATACTGCAGGGACGAGTATCCGGTCCCGAAGTCGTCCAGGGCCACGGAAATCCCCTCCTTCCGCAGGGTTTCCAGGGAGGTTGCCGCTGCGGCCGGGCTTCCGATGAGTACTCCCTCGGTGATCTCCACCGTCAGGAGCCGGGGAGAGATCCCCGCCGCCTTCTTTTCCGCGGCGAGACGGGCACAGTAATCCCCTTCCAGGATGGAGCGGGCAGAGGCGTTCACCGAGACCTTCATTTGCTTGCCGCCGCCCGCAAGGGCGGCGAAGCGGGCGATGTCCCCGCAGGCCTGTCCGGCCGTCCAGCAGTCGATCTCGGTGATGAGTCCTGTCTCCTCCGCCAGGGGGATGAACTCGCCGGGAGGAATGAGTCCCCGGTCGGGGTGCCTCCACCGGACCAGGGCTTCGAACCCCTCCGTCCTTTTGGTTCCCATTCGGACGATGGGCTGGTAGTGAAGGATCAGCTCCCCCTGCTCGAGGGCCTTCCGGAGCTGCCCCTCCGCCGTGAGGATGTCCCGGGACCCTGCCGCTTCGTCCTCCCGGGAAAGGGCAATCTGCCCGAGCCCCCGGCCCTTGGCCCGAAGCAGCGCAACTTCGGCCTTTGCCAGGACCGCAGTCGCGGATACACATTTGTGTGCCTCGGGCAGAACCCCCATGCTCACGCTGGGGAAGATCGTCTGCCCATCCACGAAAAGAGGGGTCATGACTTCTTTCTTCACCTGGGTCAGGACCGGCGAGGTCTCTTCCCAGGCTCCCCGTTTCCTGAGAATGATGCCGAAGGCGTCTCCTTCCACCCTGGCGACCACGTCACCGGGAGACAGAACGCCCTGGATCCTGCGGCTGAACTCCCTGAGGAGATCATCCCCCTTCGCCGGGCCGATCATGTCGTTGATGAGGCGGAACCTGTCCATATCCAGGAGGGCCACCGCAAAGGTTTCCCCGGACCGTATGGCCTCGTCGGCCAGCATCAGGAACCGGGTGCGGTTCGGAAGCCCTGTTTTGTCGTCGAAATAGGCCATCCTCCGGAGGGAATCCTCCAGCTCCTTGCGGGCCGAAATATCCCTGGCCACCGAGAGGGTGAGAGTCCGTTCGCCGAGGAGGAAGGACTGGCGGTGGATTTCCACGGGAATTTCCGGTCCTCCGGGAGGAATGAGCTTCCCCTCGAAGATGGGGGACGTGTCTCCCGGCGCGGGGCCGGACTTTTCCTCCGTCAGGAAGGAAGAAAGCCTTTTCCCCTCCGGAACGTGGTTCCCGGTCTTCAGGACGGAGCGGGCCTCCCGGTTGGCGTGGACGATGCACCCGTTGTCGGAGAGGAACAGTGGGTCGGGGATGTTTTCCACGAGCCGCTCCAGGGAAGAGAGCATGGAGTTGATGGAGCCGGAGAGGGAGGTGACCTCATCGCTGCCCGAAAGGGGCATCCGTTCTCCCACCCTGCCGCTGGAAGCGATTCTTTCGAGGATCGCCCTGGTGTTCTCCAGCCTGTCGGTGACGGTTTTCTTGAGAAGGAAGAGGATGAGGGCCGTGAGGAAGCCGCCGAAGAGGGTGAGCCAGAGGAAAAACTGGAGCACGGTCTTTTTTCCCTGGAGGAAGATGTCCCGCCGCGAGGTGATCTCTATCAGGGCGGCCGGGGTACCCCGGAGATCCCGCAGGAGGGAAAAGCCCGAGATCACTTCGGAGGACAGGGGCCGGGAAAGGAAGGAAACTCCCGTGGACTCCATGGAAGCGAGGATCCCCCCCAGTTCCGCCGGGAGCGTGCTTTCCGCCCTGTGGATTTTGAGCGGCAGAAGAATCGACCGGGAGAGGGATTCCGCCTCTTCCGCCCCCACCTCTCTGGCAAAGAGGAGAACGCCCTTTGACGGTCCCGTCCCGTCGCTCCTGAGAATGGGGGCTCCGGAAACCATGAAGAGCCGTCCCTCCAGGAGGAAAAAGCCCGAGAACCCTTCGTAGCCGGACCTGGAAGCCACGATGGCGCCGTTGGAGCGGATCCATTCCATGAAGGCGGCCCCCCCTTCCGACGGAGAGGGGGCGGCGGAGCGCACTTCCCCTTCGGGGGTCAGGAAGACCATGGCGGAGAGATGGAGGGTTTCCAGTGTTTCGGGCTGGAGGTTGATCCTTACGTAGTCTTCGTTCAGGTCGTCCATATAGGCGTAGGTGTCGTCCCAGAAGGACCAGTCCCGGTTCACCCAGAGCAGCCCCTCCGCCTCCCTGAGGAGCATGTTCTCCGCGCGGGCCGCATTTCCGGAGATGGAGTCTTCTTCCAGTTTAATGAAGCTCTCCATGACAAGACGGCCTGACAGAACGGACACGCCTCCCAGGAAGAGGAGCATGGAGAAAACGATGATAATGAGAGTTCTCTTCCGGATGGACACGGAAACACGCCTTTCAGTCATGTAGTTCATCGTTTGTTTGGAATAATGACACCCATCCTGAGGATTATAGTACCTCCGGCACGGAGCGGACCGGGAGACGGAACAGCCGAAAAATGGTATTCTTAAGTCAAGGTCGTCGTCCTATACTGTCCCCTGAAAGGTCGGTTTTCCCATGTATTTTTTCGAGATGCTTCTTTCAGCCGCATCCCTCTCCATGGATGCCCTGGCGGTGTCCCTCGGGATCGGGGCGTGCCTCGGAGCGGCCACGGGAGGCGCGGCGGCCCTCAGGGTCGCCGGGGCCTGCGGCGGGTTCCAGTTCGCCATGCCTCTGGCCGGGTGGTTCCTGGGCAGCCGCTTCATGGTCTTCATTTCAGACTATGACCACTGGGTGGCCTTCGGGCTCCTTGCCCTCGTGGGAGGCAACATGATCCGCGAGTCCTTCAAGCCCGAGGACCCCACCTGTCCTCCCTCCGATCCTTCCTGCGGCATTGCCCTCCTGACGGTGGGAGTGGCCACATCCATCGACGCCCTCGCCGTGGGGGTGAGCTTCGCCGCCGTGGGGGCACCGGTAATGGTGCTGGCCTCATGGTCCGGGGCGATCACGGCCTTCGCCTGTTTCGGCGGCGTGCTGGCGGGATTCCGCGTGGGGCGGCTTTTCGGAAAGAAAGTGGAGTTCGCCGGAGGGCTCGTGCTCTGCCTCATCGGCGTGAACATCCTGAGGGTCCATCTCATGGGGTAGCAGGCGGGGAGGCCTGGGTGTACATAGTGCTCTGCGCAGACGGAACGCTCTACACGGGCTGGACCTTCGACCTTGCCGCTAGGGTGGAGGCCCACAACCTCGGCAGGGGGGCCCGGTACACGGCGGGGCGGCGCCCGGTGGAGCTTGTTTTCTGCGAGCGCCTTCCCTCGAAGAATGACGCCCTCCGGCGGGAGCGGGCCATCAAGAGGCTTTCCAGGCGAAAGAAGGAAACTCTGGCGGCGGAGTGGTCCGCCTGAATCCGCACCTCAGCGGGGAGCGTCACCGGAACTCGCTTGGGCGGGGGGTGCGGATTGTCGTCCGTGACAACTGCCCAGGCGAGTTCCGCGGCTCCCCGCGTTCGCCGGCTGTCTGCCTGTGAAACAGACATCCGTGTCGGTTTCTCTCGCCTCAGGCGCCCTTCCTCAGGGGCCTCTCCGCAAGGAGCGCGGAGCGAGATCTCTTCGCCCCTGGGGAGGGCGAATTCACCGTATGCCCGGCGACACTCCCTCTGCCTGAAAAATGAGCGGATTTAGGGTCCGGTGTTCCTCTTGTATCTCCGGGAGAGGGAGGGCTATAATATAATAAACTATTCACGAACAGGAAGGGGAGACCAGCATGGAAAGCGAGAGTAGCCCGAAACCGGAACCGTTGTGCGGCACAATCCGCTGAGGGCGTCCTGACGGTTTTTCGCGTCCGGCGCCCGCCGGGCGTGAAGGGAGGCTCAAGGGTAGTTCCCGTCCCTCCTTTATCGCCCCCGACAGCTTCAAACCCTCCGGTTCCTGCATTTCCCGACCGGACGGAGGAACATCCGCAAAGGGGGTTGATTCCATGATTTCCATTCTGAAAACCTTTCCCGACAAAACAAGCCGTCCCCTGACCCTTGAAACTCTGGAGGCCGGGGCCTGGATCGATTTGACGGCTCCGACAAAGGAAGAGATCGAGGCGGTGAGCCGTACAGTAAAGTGCCCCGCCGATTTTCTGGCAGCGGCCCTGGACCCTGAGGAAGCCTCCCGTATCGAGGCCGATGATACCTGCCTTCTCGTGGTCATCAACATCCCCAAGGTGGAGGGGAACTTCAGGTTCGACGCCATCCCCATGGGCGTCGTCATCACCACGGAACATATCGTCACCGTCGCCCTTGAGGAGAACGATGTCATCCCGTCCTCTCCGGCATCCCTGAATGCCTTCAGCACCTTCAAGCGGACCCGCTTCCTGTTCCAGGTGCTGTTCCGCGCCGCCACTCTCTTCCTGAAGTACCTGGTCCAGATCGACCGACGTTCCAACGCCATTGAGGCCAATCTCAGGAAGTCCATGAGGAACGAGGAGCTCTTCCAGCTCCTTGACCTCGAGAAGAGCCTTACCTACTTCACCAGCGCCCTCAGGTCCAACCGTTCGGTGGTGGACAAGCTCATCCGGCTCTGCGCCAACTCCCAGATGCACGAGATCGTCAAGGTCAGGGAGGAGGACGAGGAACTCCTGGAGGACGTGAAGATCGAATACGATCAGGCCTATGAGATGGTGCAGATGTACAGCAACATCCTCAGCGGCATGATGGACGCCTTCGCCTCCATCATCTCCAACAACCTGAACATGGTCATGAAATTCCTCGCCTCGATCACCATTATTCTGGCCATTCCCACCGGGGTGGCCAGCTTCTGGGGAATGAACGTCCACATGCCCTTCGGAGGACACCCCCACGGCTTCTGGATCGTTCTGGCCATCTCGGCCCTGTTCGCGGGAAGTTCCGCCTTCCTGCTCTGGAAGAAGCACATGCTGTAAAGCGCCCTGAACGGGGAGGGAGGGGATGTGAAAAGATGACGAAGCAAAGAAGGGAAGACAGGGAGCCCTGGGAGTACCTTGGGAAAAAACGCGTGCTCCGCAAACAGATCGCCGCCCTTCTGCTGTCGGTCATCGCCCTCTTTTTCATCGTTGTCCTCGGCGATTTCCTGTTTCATTTCTTTCACATCGGCAAAGACTGGTCCGACTCCCTCCTGGTGAGGATGATCGTGGAGCGGCGGCTGATTCTGCCTTTTTTCAGGTAGGTACAAGGGCCTTCCCGGTGAAAGGGGAGGCCCCTTTCATTTCCCCGGAAGCTCCGGGCTCGTCCCCACCCTACTTCTCTAGCCTTCTTCTCTATCTGCCTGCGGATTTGGGACAGGCC